>CAZQJU010000011.1:31962-61702 GCA_964593185.1 uncultured Roseivirgaceae bacterium | reverse complement strand
ATCCGCATGATGCCTACCAAAACTCAACTGCTGTCTCCTTTTATCCTATTGGAAGTGAGCTGCGTAATCAGTACCCGGAAGTTGAGAATTTCACCAGAGTGAGTTTTAAGCGTCGCAATACCGTGATTGAAGTGGGGGATAAGCGGTTTCAAGAGGATGACTTTTACGTTGTGAACCCCTCCTTTTTTGAAGTGTTCTCTTTGGAGATGCTTCATGGTGATACGCTAAACATCGGGGCTTATGACATCTTTTTAACTGAGTCTTTGGCTAATAAGCTCTTCGGAAAGACGGATGTGGTCGGGGTTTCCATTGGTCTACGAGGCGATTCTTACAAGGTAAAAGGGGTATACAAAGACCTTCCTCCGCAATCGCACTTTACGCACAAGATGCTCCTTACGGTCCTACGTAATGACAATCGAATGACTGATTGGGCGCATTATGGGGTGTACACGTACATCGTTCTGAAAGAAGGGGTGCAAGAAGGTGATTTAGAAAAGAAGTTGTCTTCTTTTAATACCGAGTTTTCCAAACTTTCAGACGAGCAAAGTGGTGTGGAGTACCGTTGGGAAATTGACCTACAGCCGATTTCCAGCATTTACTTGACCTCGGACCTTCATTTTGAGCACCAGATCAATGGGGACATCCAGAGTGTTTATATGTTAATGATCATGGCATTTTTGATTGTTGTCATCTCTTGTTTCAATTTCATCAATCTGGCGAACTCGATGTATGCAAAACGATTGAGGGAATTTTTCGTGCGAAAAGCCATAGGTGCCAACTCCCTGGCCCTGTTGAAGCAATGTACGTTTGAATCCTTTCTTTTATTACTGTTTGGCTTTTTGCTAGCCGTTGGCTTGCTGATTATACTGCCCCATGTTTCGGATTACTCCATCCGTTTTCTCGGCCAGTCATCCACGTTTTACATTGGCCTAGGTGGGATTCTGATTGTGACACTTCTACTTGCTGTCGTCTTTCCCTCGTCTGCATTTGCACTCATTAATCCACTAAAGTTTGCCAATGGAGAAAATGTATCAAATCCCCTCATCAAGCGGATGGGGAAATCGTTGATTGTCCTTCAATTTGTCGTTTCGTTCTTGCTCCTTGCCGGTTCGATTACGGTGAGTAAGCAACTTGATTTTATCTCAAAAAAGAGTCCTGGTATAGCAGTTGAAGACGTGGTAACGCTTGACTTTCCAAACATGTACTACCCAAACCATCAAGTGGAGCTTGCACGCTTTAAAAATGAGATCGAAAGTCACGCCGGTGTCGAACGTTTGTCCTATGCTGCGTCAGTCCCAGGCACTAAGCACTCGTCGGATGGCTCCATCCGATTTGTGGGAGATGTAATTGAAAATGCCAAGTTTAACTACTACCAAATCGTCTCCACAGATTTTTTTCGGACGTACGATATTCCCGTGTTGCAAGGAAAGGTGTTTGATGATCAGAATCAGGCCGACTCAGCATCGATTCTCATTAATGAGACCATGGCCAAGGAATTGGGGGTTCGCGACTACGCTGATGCGATTGGGAAAAAAGTGGTGATGCCTTGGGGCTCAGCATATCCCACTTTTGAAATTGTGGGAGTGGCAAAGGATTACTATCATGAATCATTGAAAAATGAAGTAGAACCTGTCGCCTATCTACCGATCACCAAGTACGGTTCTTGCAACAAAGCGTCTATACGCTTGCGAGGAAATGATCGGGAAGAAACACTTGCTTCCATCGAAGCGAGCTTCAGTACGATGTTTTCCCACATTTTTAATGTAGAGTACATCGATGACAATTATGCCGGCGTACTCAGCTCTTATCACGAATTGTCAGCTCTCATTCAGGCACTTGCAGTGTTAGCCATCCTGATGGCGGGAGTTGGCCTGCTGGGGCTGGCTTCAAACGAGGCTGCAAAGAGAACCAAGGAGGTGGCCATACGAAAGGTCCACGGAGCGTACCGCACTGACATCTACTTGCTTTTTTTGAAAAGATTTGGGAAGTTGGTGAGTATTGCATTTCTGGTCTCCATTCCAATGAGCTTCTATTTTGCCCATGATTGGCTAAACAACTTTGCTGTTCGTGTGAACTTGGGAGGGTGGTTTTTCTGGCTTCAGATCCTGATTACTGCTGGTGTTGGACTTTTTTCGATCAGCTACTTTCTGATAAAAATGTCGTTGCAGAATCCGGTTGTGGCATTAAAAAATGGTGATTAGTAGATTCGATTTAAACCAAAATGAGTACTCCACAACCTCCCAAACTTGCAGAACGGTTCCTCCTCTTCTTTCTTAAGGAAGAGATGGCTGAGGAAGTGCTCGGCGATTTAGATGAAAAGTTCTACTGGACATGCAAAAAAAATTCACATACAAAAGCAAAACGAAACTATTGGTTTCAGGTATTTAACTACCTGCGTCCTTTTGCCTTTAAATACTTTCGGTCAAACTCAATCTTAGGAACTATGATAAAACACAACTTAAAAATCAGCTATCGCATCTTGTCGAAAAACAAAAAATTCTCAGCTATTAATATTGGTGGCCTTGCCATTGGTATGTCACTATTTATGTTGATTGTCTTTTGGGTTCAGGACGAGCTGGCATTTAACCAAAATCATCAACATTATGATCGGGTTGTACAAGTATTGAGCAGGGCTGTGGACAACGGCGAAATCTACGTGAACAGTGCCCAGGTAAGCCGATTGGGAGCTCACCTGGGGGAAACCTACCCAACGCTTTTTTCTCACGTTGCGACAACCTTCAATCGCAATGGAGAGCAGTTTCTGAAAGTTGGAGATCGCTCGGTGGAAAGATTAGGGTACTTTTTTAGTAAGGATGTCACGCACCTTTTATCCCTGGACATCACCGCAGGCACCACATTTAGCAAGGATCCTTTGTACGAGATTCTTCTGTCAAGTTCTTTGGCGAAGACCTTATTTCCGAATGAAAATCCAGTAGGAAAAAGTGTAACGTTTAATAATGATGGTGACTTGATTGTGGCCGGAGTTTATGAAGATTTGCCAAATAATTCGACGTTCCACGAAATGGAGTACATCGTTCCGATGGAACTGGTATACAACGCAGAAAATCCTCCTACGTGGAGCAACCAAAATACCAAGATTTATGCGTTGCTAAATGAAGGGATCGAGATCGAGCAAGCGAACGAAATAATCCGCACAGTGCTTGCTGACAATATTCCGGACAGCGAGAAGGACATCTTTCTCCATCCCATGAAAGACTGGCATCTTAATTCGACGTTTGAGGATGGGATTCAGGTGACGGGAGCTCAGACGCAAATAGTTCGCATTTACTTTGCGGTTGGCATTTTTGTCTTACTTCTGGCATTCATCAATTTCATCAACTTGAATACTGCTAGGTGCAATAATCGGTTGAAGGAGATAGGGATCCGTAAATCCATAGGCACCCACAAAGGACAACTGGTGCAGCAGTTCTTAGCGGAGTCTTTCTTGTATTCGTTCAGCTCTTTTGTTGTTTCGATTGTCATTGTAATAATGTCTTTGGAGCTTTTTAATGAGCTTTCAGGTAAGGACATCGTAATCCCCTGGACAAGCCTGTCGTTTTGGATCTACAACGTGCTTTTTGTTTTTACTACTACCATTCTCGCAGGAGCCTATCCGGCCTTTTTTCTTTCATCTTTCAATCCCATTTTGGCGCTTAAAGGCAACGTGAAGCAAGGTGTCTTGAGCGCTCGATTCAGACAAGTTCTTGTAGTGTTTCAATTTGGTATTTCGATCGCTTTGATCGTCGGTACGATCACCGTTTACAATCAAGTGTCTTTCGCCAAATCCAGACCCACAGGCTACGATCAGTCGAATCTCATCACTTTTAAAGGTAGGACTGAGCAGTGGCAGGAGAAGTATGACCTACTTCGAGGAGAACTGAAAAAGCGAGGCCTCATTGCAGAAATGGCATCTGCCAACTATCCGCTGACCAACGATTTGGGGAATAATAATGGCTTCATGGACCCAAGAACCGGTGAGCGATATCCTATCACCTTCAACACCATTATTGCCAATCACGAATACGGAAACGCAACAGGATGGGAGCTTATCGAGGGGAGAGACTTTTCAAGAGATGCTGCAAACGAGGTAAACAATATCATTGTTAGTGAATCGGCCGTCCAGCAAATGGGATTGGAAAATCCGATAGGACATATGGTCAAAGCACCACGAGATTTCTTTGGAAGAGGCGATGCTTTTCAAATTATCGGAGTAGTGAAAGACATGATCAAGGCCTCGCCGTTCGAGCCGATCACCCCCTTAATGGTCTTTGCTACGGAATTCCCCCTCGAGTTTGTTTTTATTCGGTTTGATGAGGGCGCGGATTACATTGAATCGCTGATTGGCATTGAGGAGGTTTTCGCAGAGGTGGTCCCTGGCTATCCGTTCAAATATGAGTTCATAGATCAGGCGTATCAGTTGAAGTTCCAGGCCGAGGAACGAATTGGAAGCCTGGCCATCCTCTTCAGTGTTCTGGCCATTTTGATTAGCTGCCTAGGGTTGTTTGGACTTTCAGCATTTATGGTAGAACAACGTACAAAGGAGATTGGGATTCGAAAAGTACTTGGAGCTTCCGTTTCAAGTCTATGGAGTCTGCTTTCGAAAGACTTTTCATACTTGGTACTATTGGCATGTGCCCTGTCGATGCCACTGGCAGGTTATTTTCTTAACGGCTGGTTGGAAGGATATGAGTACCGCACAAATATTGGTTGGTGGACCTATGCAGTGGCCGGACTTATATGCATGGTCATTACGTTGGCTACGGTCAGTATCCATTCATTAAAATCCGCGCTCGGAAATCCTGTGGTTTCTTTAAGAACTGAATAGACTATTTGACATCAATCTTCAGAACTGCGCAATGCGCAAATGTTGAAATTGGTGAAACATTTTTTCGACAAATACGAATTATATATTAAATTCGCTTTTGTCGAAAAAATGCTATTATGAAGGGAACGAACCTTGGAGAGCTAGAAGAAATCATTTTATTGGTTGTGGCAAACCTGTATGACAATGCTTATGCAGTGCTCATCCGGAACGAAATTGAAAAGAGCTGCAGCCGAAAAATTACCATCAGTACGGTTCACAACGTGCTTCAAAGACTGCAGGAAAAGGGGTATCTCTCGTCCAGGTATAGTGAGCCTACGAATGAACGAGGTGGAAAGCGGAAACTGCTGTTTAAAGTGACAGCAAGTGGGCAAGCTACGCTAGAGACGGCAAAAGAAATGCGTAAAAGGCTTTGGGATGGGATTCCAAAAATGGCTTTTGAATGAAAGGCATTTCACCTCCAAGGTTTGGAAAAAGACTCGTTTCTCTTCTCTTCGATCCCTTTCTACAGGAATCCATTGAAGGAGACCTTTATGAGATTTTTCTGGAAGACCTGGAGAATGTCGGACAGACTAAAGCGAGGCGAAGGTACCTGATCAATATCCTGCTTTTTCTGCGTTATCATCGACTTAGAAACTCAAAAACTCAACACTCAAATCAAATGGGACTATTTAATAATTATCTGAAAGTTGCACTTCGAGACTTAAGAAGGCACAAACTATTTACCGCCATCAACCTTTTTGGTTTGGTGGCGGGCTTTACCGTTTCGCTGTTCATGTTTGAGTATGTGATCCATGAGATCAGCTTTGACCGATTTCACTCAAAGGCGGATAGGATCTATCGGGTGATCAATGACCGATATCAAAACGGGGAGCTGATACAACACGGGAACATCACGTATCCCACCATCGGTAGATTGATGAAAAAGGACTTTCCGGAAGTCATTCAATCTACACGGATGCTGCCGGACTGGAGTCATGTGGAATTTAGGGATCAGATTTTGATCTCTGAGGAGGTACTAATCGCCGATGAGCACATTTTTTCTGTGTTGGATTTCGAGATATTGCACGGCGATAAGGAAACGTCCAATCTGGATGAAGCATTCGAGGTAATTCTTACCGAATCGTTTGCCCGAAGATTAATTGGTAAAGAAGAGTCGTTGGAAAGTCTTGTTAACGAAACCATTGAATTTGATCGCAATGGACCCTCCAAAATAACGGCAATTGTAGCGGATCCTCCAGTTAATTCTCAGCTCCAGTTTGACCTTCTCCAGTCGTACGCCACCTACATTTCCTATAATGGTGAGGCAGCGGATAACAGTATGCAGTGGTCTGATTTCTACCACTACATTCTGGTAGATGAAAATGCAGATATTGATGTTCTACATGGGAAAGTAGCAAGTTTTGGAGATCGGTATTTTGGTGAGGGGGAAGTTTCAGGAACCAAGGAAAAGTTCTATCTGCAACCATTGATCGGTTCGCACCTGGACCCCAACAATGAGTATGAAATTGCCAATGTAGTGGATGGGCGAGTCGTCTGGTCGATGCTTTTCATTGCGATCGTCATCGTGCTTGTCGCTTGGATCAATTTTACCAATCTGTCCTCCAGCCGAGTCCTGCAACGTGCAAAAGAGGTTGGTGTCAGAAAGTCGTTGGGTGCGGGAAAAAGACAGATCGTTGCACAGATCTCACTAGAGTCATTGATTCTGAATTTTGGTTCTCTCGCGATATCGATTCTACTCTGCCTGCTTTTTCAGCCTTTCTTCAACAGCTTTCTTGACCTGTCGTTATCCCTTAAGGATCTGTTAGCTGCACGAATGCTGGGCATCCCATTTCCTATATTGTTCATTTGTTGCTTTACCTTTTTAGTGCTGCTCATTTCTGTTTATCCCGGGTCGATCATTGCTGCTTTTAGGCTACAAGATGTCATCAAAGGGGTATACAAAACCAAGGGAGAGGTGCGTGGATTTAAACACCTTTTGGTCGTCTTTCAATACTGTATTTCGCTACTACTGATTGTAGGTGCTGTCGGTGTAGGTCGTCAAATCAATTTCATGATGGAAAAGGACCTGGGAATTTCGATAGAAAAAACCATGGTCCTGAATGGTCCTGGACTGACGCAGTGGGACAGTACATTTATTCACAAGATTGAACGACTAAAGTCAGATTTGTCTTCCCTTTCAGGAGTGTCAAATGCTACCTCCTCAAATCGAGTGGCCGGCAACAAAATGGGTCGAATATTTCGTATCCAGTCCCCGGCTGATCCTGAAGCGAAAAACCTTACCTCGAACTTTTTCAACGTAAATCATGACTTTGCGGAGACATTTGACCTGCAGATCGTTGCAGGAAGAGACTTTGAATCTACGGATCATCATTATGACTGGAGACGTATTCGTAACATCATGATCAATGAGTCGGCAGTGGATCTGCTGAAGTTCAAGGATCCAGAAGACGCAATCGGCAAGACGCTCTCGTTCTGGAATGGAGAGTTTACGATCATAGGAGTAGTAAATGATTTCCATCAGCTATCAATGCACCACGCCATCGAACCGGTTATCTTCCGTCCTTCCTATGGCACTTATAATGATGTAATCGTTAAACTCACAGCTCCTCCAACGGAGGGCTTGTTGTCTTCCATTCAACAGAAGTATCTAGAGATTTTCCCGGGCAATTACTACGATTACTATTTTCTGGAAGATCAATTCATGACGCAGTACGAGGGCGAAAAGCGAGTCAGCAAAATTGTCAACATCTTCACCATGTTAAGTATTGTTATTGCGGTACTGGGCCTTTACGGGCTTATTCTCATCAGCATCTCGAAAAGAACCAAGGAAATAGGTCTTCGCAGAGTCTTGGGAGCCTCCCTACATCAAATCGTTTTTACGGTGGGTCGGGAGTTATTGCTTTTGGTCTCCGTCGCTATTGTTATCGGTGGGCCCATGAGTTATTTTCTCATGGAACAATGGCAGTCAAGCTTCGCCTATTCGATAGGGATCGATGTGGCGATCATTGCACTAGCGTCTGTAGTCCTTTTTGTTCTTGCGGTGTCTGTTCTTTTTGCTCAGATGCTTCAAGTAGCTAAAGTCAACCCTTCGGAATCGCTGAGATATGAGTAGTAACTGCCAGCTTTTCTGAGCCTACTCATCGCGCAAGGAATGTATGGGATTTGCTCTTGCCACACGCATGGATTTGTGTCCTACGGTGATCAGTGCTATCAAAATACTCATGGAAATGGCTGCCAGAAAGAACTTAGGCCCAAATTCGATCCGATAGGCGTAGGTGTTTAGGAATGCCCTCATCAGGAAATAACCAATCGGCGAAGCGATAGCAAAAGCGATGGCTAACAGGGTTACAAGTTCTTTTGAAAAAATATTCCATATGTTCATCTTCGTGGCTCCCATCACCTTTCGGATGCCGATTTCTTTGGTTCTTTGATTGGCCATGAAGGACACCAGTCCGTACAGCCCCAGGGCGCCGATAAGCATGGCAATGACCACGAAAAGTTGAAAAACCTGGGAGACACTTTGCTCCAGCTGGTACATGTCTGCAATCTCCTGGTCGTAAAAACGTAAATCGATGACGTTTTCGGGAAATGCCTCCTGCCAATGCTTCTCTATGTGGGCGATGGATTCTTTTAGGCCATCCATGGAAGACTGATTGGAAAGAAGCTTGATGTTTGCCTGGAACACGTTCCATGGAACATTAGCCATCAAAACGTTTTCCATGTCTGCATGAAGAGATCCTGAATGAAAGTCTTCCACCACTCCGACAACCGTAAACTTCAAAGATCCTTCGCCATATTCAATTTGTTCGCCCAGCAAATCAGTCGGGTTCTCAAATCCCAGTGACGCTGCGACTTTTCGGTTGACCACCGTATGGGTCATTGGATCATTTTTCTTGAAGGGTTCTCCAGCAATGAACTCCATTTCGTAAACTTCAAAGTAGCTCGCATCGGTCGTTTTTAAGTTTCCAATGTGGTCATCACCTTCGATGTTTGGATGGAAAATCGGATTGCTAGATCTCCACGAGTCCATTGGAGATGAACTACTGAAGCTGACTTGATCGATCGAGGAATGAGCCAATAGCTGATTCCTAATTGTTTCCAATTTAGCATTGTCTTTGTCAGGTAAATTGGCGATCACAATGGATTCTTCGTTGAAGCCCAGGTCCTTCGTTTTGAAATAATTCATCTGTGCGTTGAGGACAAGAATTCCGATAATCAAAATCTGAGAGATCGTAAATTGAAGGATTACCAGTGCACGTCTTAGCGATAAGAATCCGGAGGTTTGTTTCACATTGAGTTTGTTTTTGATGGCCAAGATGGGGTTCATCCTTGCAAGGATCATCGCAGGATACAGCCCCGCCAGCAAGGTTACACCGAAGATCACAGCAAGTAAGAAATAGATCACATGTACATCTGAAAGCAAATCAATCTGGATCTGCCCCCTGAAAATGTGCTCGACTGTATCAGTGACAGTGAACGCTAGCAAAAATGCTACTGCGGAGGCAATCAAAGTAATAATCAGTGTCTCACACAGGAACTGAAAGATGAGCTGCACTCTTCCACTTCCCATCGTTTTCCTAACACCCACCTCCTTAGAACGCTTCACAGCCTGCGCTGTTGATAAGTTGACAAAATTTACGCATGCGGTGATAATTAAGAACAGACCTACAAGACCCAAAACTGTAAGCTCCTCTTTTGTAGTGGTGATCCCTGCGTAGGTTTTTCTGATCTCACTGCTGTAATGCAAATTCGAGAGAGCCTGTAGGCGATAGGTCCGTTTTTCCGCTACGTGTTCTGGTAAGTATTTCGCTACGATAGGGACAAGCTGCTTTTCGAACTCTATCGGATCAATTCCCTGAGGGAGTAGAATGTAGCAATTTGTGGCACTATTGTATTCACCCCAACTCTTCCCTTCATTAAACCAGGGATTGCTCGCTTCCTGGTCTTGATAATGAAACAGAACATCAAAGGGAAAGTCCGTGGACGTAGGAATGTCCTTGATAATACCGGTTACGTAGCTTGTTTTCTTATTTTCCAGGATCACTGTTCTTCCTAAAGCTTTGTGGGCGTTATCAGATGATAGCCCAAAATACTTCTTTGCCATCCTTGCGGTCAGTAGCACTTTACCAGGTCCGTCTAGTGCTGTTTTTGGATCTCCGGCAAGGAAAGGCACTGTAAATAGTTGTAGAAAGTCGGACTCAACAAAGGCAATCCCGGCTTTTTCCTGGTACCGGGTGACTTGCCCGTTTTGACCCTCGATCCCGATCATCGCCTCTTTTTGGTAGTAGGTCATGGTGGCATGTATCGCCGGAAAATCCGTCCGTAGGGCGTTCGCCAGTGGATGAACTTGTCCCCTCCATCGTTTAACTCCGTTGGTTGTCAAGTCTTCATTATTGACTCGATAGATATACTGATAGTTTGCATGGTGTTTGTCATAACTAAATGAATGGTCCAGGATTTTGTAGATAATCAAGCCACACGTGATGCCCATTGCGAGCCCGGAGATATTCATGAAAGCGTAGACTTTTTCTCGCCGAATAAAGCGAAGGGAAGTAGTGAAGTAGTTTTTTAACATGCCGTAATAGTTGAGTTTTCGACCATTATTTTTCAGCCCTATGATGCCTTTCCTAAAGAACCTGATAATGGTCCACCGATAATTCTTTCTAGCCTTTTGTAGACCATATGTTTGAAAGTCTTCTTCAAATTGCTCTTCGAGATCCCCCATGATGGATTCCTGTAGTTCGGGCTTACAATACCATTTGAAGAATCGGGTAAAGAGCTTTGGAGGCTGTGGGCTACTCATCCTTTAAAGAGTTCACCGGGTTCACTTTAGCTGCCTTGAAGGTTTGGGCACTCATCGTGATCATGGCGATAGCCAGGGTGATTAAACCTGAGCCTATAAAGAACCAACCTGTCAGGTCTATTCTGTAGACAAAGGATGCCAACCAAGCGTCCATCAAAAGGTAACTAACTGGAAGCGAAATGATGATGGCAACGAACAACGTTCGGATGAATTCGTTGGAAAGGAGCAGTACCAATTTTAAGACGCTAGCCCCCAACACCTTTCGAATACCAATCTCCTTTTGCCTTTTTTCAGCGGTAAATGCTACCAGTCCAAAGAGACCCAAACATGAGATGATGATCGCTATTCCAGCAAAGTAAGAAGACAAACTGGCCACCTGTTGTTCCGAAGCATACAGAGCGTCGTACTCCCTGTCGAAGAATTGGAAGTTGAACGATAAGGCAGGATTGTAAGTTTGGTACAACGCTTCAATCTTTTCCAGGGTTTGGAATTCTGTGCCTGGGGCGATTCTAATGACAACAGTTGAGTTATCCGGATAGACTTGAAAGAAGCAGGGTTTGATTTCTTCATGAAGCGATTCAAAATGAAAGTTCTTCACCACGCCGATGATCTCGCGATTGGTCCCCCAGAGCTCGATCTTTTGCCCGATGGGGTTGGATAGCCCCATAATCTCCACCGCTTTTTCATTCAGAATAATCTTCGTAGCATTGTCTCCAAGTTCCTTGGAAAACGGGCGTCCAAGGGCCATTTCCATGCCAAAGGTTTCGATCAAACCGTACCCGACTTCGAGGTTTCCAAAGCGAATGCGTACATCAGGATCCTTTCCTTCCCACTTGAGACCAGTGGTCTTACCCATCCCGCCCAGTAAATCATGACTAAAACCTGCCGCATTAACCACGCCTGGGATGCTTTTAAGCTCTTCAATGAACACTTCTGACTTTTCACTAAGCGTCCCATCGGCGTTGAAGTATATGACCTGCTCTTTGTCAAAGCCAAGGTGTTTATTTTGGATAAATTCAATTTGGGAAGACACGATCCATACCGAGGTAATCAGCACCGCGGAGGAGGCATACTGAAGGATCACCAACCCCTTACGAGCCCACAGATCTCCCATCGTACCGGAAAGCTTTCCTTTGAGAATGGCGATAGGTTTGAATCCCGACAAGTAGAACGCTGGATAGCTTCCCGCTAAGAGTGTGGTGACCAAAAGAACAGCAATGGTGTATTGGAGGAGTGCTATGTCTAGGTCTATGACCAGTGACTTTCCCGTAAGCGCATTGAATGCATCTAAGAACAAGAAGGTGATCCCAAAGGCGGCTACAATGGAGATGAATGTCAATAAAAAGGTTTCGGTGAAAAACTGCCCAATCAATCCTTTTCTACGTACTCCGATGGCTTTCTTCACTCCAATCTCTTTGAGGCGTCTTGACGCCCGGGCGGTTGACAAGTTCATAAAGTTGATGCATGCAATCAAGAGAACGAGCGCAGCGATCAGCGTAAACAACTTCACATACTGCATCCTACCGGGAAGCGGTAGCCCATCTTCATATTGACCAAAGAGATACCGATCTGAGTATTTCTGAATGAGGAACGTGTGAGGGTAGTTTTCGTGCATGGATAGCACGAAATCATTCACTTGTTTCGTTAGTGACGCTACCGAAGTGCCTTCTGAAAGTACCACAAAAGTATTTGGATCACTGTTGCGGAAATCACGAATGTGTGGATATCGCTCCAGGAACGTTTCCAGTGTAAACACCACATCAAAGTTTTTCGACGTGTTATCTGGTAGTTGCGCAAAAACACCCGAAACCACATAATCGTATCGCTCTCCATCATTAATCCAGTGAATCGTCTCACCTCTTGGATCCGTATTTTTTCCGAAGAGCTTCTCTGCAAAGCGCTCTGATAACACGACAAGCTCCTTTGATGCCAAAACCTCGGACTTATCTCCAATGAGTAAGGGAAATGAAAATACGTCGAAGTAGGAAGGAGAGGCATATTGTTCAATACTTTTAAGCTGCTTTTCCTGGTATTCGATAATGCCATCGGAACCATAGGACCCGGCTGGCACCACTGAAGTCATTTCCGTTACCGCGGGGAAATGCGCTAGCAGAGACTCTCCAAGGAGTGCTGGAGTGTACTCGATCGTTTCTACCTTCCCGATTAAATTGATGTTTTGCATCACCTGGTAGAGCTGATCATTCTTTTCGTGGAATTTGTCCATGTTCCACTCATCACTTACCCATAGGTAGATGAATAGCGCACATGCAAGTCCACTGGAAAGCCCGATCAGATTGATCGCAAATGAGGTCTTGAATCTTTTGAATCCTCTAAAGGCAAGTTTTAAATGATGTCTTAGCATAGTGATAGCGTTTGATTTGTGACCCAGTCGATAGGGTCGGATGATGTCTTTTCTAATAAATCGCAATACGTTCCAGCCGTACCTCCATCGCGCTTTTTGTCTCCCGAATGTGTGAGTATCTTCTTCAAATTGTTCTTCCAGGTCTCCGAGAATTGATTCCTGCAACTCAGGAGCACAGTACCATTTGAAAAATTTGGTAAAGAGTTTTGGAGGCTGCACTGCGTTATGCACTAAAGTTGAGTTGAGGCGTAAGTTTCCATAATGCAGTTCGCGCATCTTTCATTTCTTGTAGCATGACTCTCCCAGCATTGGTGACTCTGAAGTACCGTTTTTTTCGGCCACCTCTTGATTGTGTGGCACCGCCCATGTATGATTCCAAGAACCCTTTCTCCTCGAGACGATAAAGTGTGATGTGTACAGAGCTCAGGTTGACTTCTCGTTTTTGATGTTCCTTGATGGCTTTGACCACGGTATTACCGTAGGCATCGTCGTTCAGGATGAGTACCATGGTCAAGATGAGTTCTTCGAATTCGCCTAAAAAATTGGTTCGTCCCATTGTGCTTGCAATTATTATTGAATTTGTAAAACAAATATACGGCGCATTTCTATTTAAGTTGTAAAACAAATTAAATTCTATACATATTCAGAATAGCAAACGTCTGGAAAGCACTATAGCAGCGGCAGTTTTAGGGCTTTAGGGGTACGCATACGGTTTTTGTACACAACAGCGCCCATTTAGCTCAACTCGCACACGGTGGCCTCGTAACATTGGCAAAAATTGAAAATTGAATATGAAACATCTACTACTTACGATGCTAGCGGTAGCGTCCATTTCATTGGCTACTGCTCAAGTGAAAACCATTTCCTTGAAAAAGGGTGAAGCACTTGATCTACTTTTATTGAATACAAATGCAGACGCCAAGGAAGAGCTCGATGAGTACTTTACGAAGGCCGTCCCAGTGGCGCAAAAGTGGGGATATAAGCCACAGTATTCAAGTAGGTTATCTTCGCCCCCAACACAAGGCAATTACTGGCCCAGCACATTTATCCTCGCCAAGTGGGAAGATTATGAGAAAAGAATCCAGTTCATGGAGGCTATTGTAGAAGAGTACCCGCTTTTTCATGAGCGAAGAAGACTGATTTGGACCACCTTTAACCTTACCTATTGGAAAGTAGAGGAAGACCAGGAAATCCCGATCGATTCAGAAAAGTACTATGTTGCTACGTCTTATTGGAGTGAGAACACCGTGGATTTTGGAAGATTTAACCAAGAATGGTCCTCGATGCTGGAGAGCAGTGGTGGAAAGATCGTCTTGAAATGCAGTGAAGGAACCTCCCCTTTTGGCTATTCATACGACCCAGATCTCTTTACGGTAAGCGAATGGAAAAGCGAGACCGATTTTCAACAGTTTCTGGAAAAGAGCAAAAATGTAGATCATAAAGGGGTACGGCACGTAAACCAATTCATCTTAAATTAATTGCGATCGTCGATTTGGTCATGGAGAACGTATTAACTCAGCTGGTCAACTTTGCTTTTTTGCAAAGCGTGTTTTTACTCCTCATCTACTTGTTTTCAAGTAAGGTGCGTAAGTCGGTCAATCCCTATTTGATTGTTTTGGTAGTAGTTATGATGGTTGGCTTATTGGGAAGAATTTGGATTTTTTCCTTTGATGGGAGGCCTCGGCTGTACAGCTTGTCAGAGTATGCCATCTTTCTATTTGGTGCCACCGTTTATCTGTTTACTAAGAGCACCTTATTTGGAAGGAATGTTTTCAAAAGGGCAGACTTGGTGCACTACATTCCGGGGATTCTTTACATCATCGTCGTCTCAGTATATTACGTTTTTGCCCCTGCGGAGCTGATTAAGTCGCGCGTGGAGAGCGGCCAGCTGTTTATCGTTGTATCCATCTTTGTAAGTACAGGTCTCGTGGTTAACACTACCTATTGGGCATTGGCTGTTCGACTGTTTATATCGTTTAGGAAACAGCTTTCGAACGAAGTCAGTTTTAGCGTAAGACACAGTTTTCTTCGAAACTTCCTAATCGTAGTAGGTGTCTGTCTTCTGATCTGGCTAGTCATCTTCATCATCGGTGTTACAGGGGAAAGCTGGTTGGAGAGGAGCGTACGACCCTTCATTTGGATGGCGCTTTGCCTCTTGATGCTCTTCATTTCCTACTACTCGATCAAGGAGCCGGAGTTCCTAAAGGTATCCGGTAAACTTCCCAGTACAAAGTATGCTCAGTCTAAATTGAGCAACTCGGAACTTGAAAAACTTAAACAGCGACTCGATCAGTTGATGGAAGAGAAGAAGCCGTATCTCAACAGAAACCTGATGAAGGCGGATTTAGCAGAGATGCTAGGTGTAAATAATCCGGAGGTCGCCAGGCTGCTCAATGAGAAAATCGGAATGAACTTCTTTGAGTATGTCAATTATTTTCGCATCAGGGAGTTCATCGAACTCGCGAAAATGGATCGCGCAAAAAACCTTACATTTTTTGGGATCGCTCAAGAAGCGGGATTCAATTCAAAGACGACTTTCAACAAGTCCTTCAAAAAGATCATGGGCACATCCCCAAGTGAGTACTTCTCACAAGAGCTGAGTTAAAACTCCCACCTATCTAACTAAAAAACTTCAAAAAAATACGAACGTCATTACAATAAAACCGTTATGAAAAAAAATACTATACTTATCTTTTTCACCTTATGCCTTTGCTCTTTACCCTTGCTAAGTCAAGACAGCAAATCGGAAAAAGTCAAGGGGAGTGTATCCGGCATCATCAAAGATGGTGATTTGCAAGAGCCAATTCCATTTGTTACGGTCTTTTTGAAGACGATTGCGGAAGATACGATTTTGACCGGTCAGATTACTAATACGGAGGGAGCCTTCGAAATCAAGCAGATTCCAAATGGAGATTACCGTCTAGTGGTTCAGTTTGTGGGATTCAAGGACCTGATTGAATCAATTTCAATCGATCAGGAAAACCCAAGATTGGAGCTCGGGACGCTTTTGATGTTCGATGATGTAGCGGTTTTAAACACGGTAGAAGTCACCGCAGAGCGATCAACAATTGAACAGAAAGTAGATCGAAAAATCATCAACGTAGGTAAGGATCTTGCCACAGCTGGGCCAACGGCAGCAGATTTGATGTTGAATATTCCTTCTGTTGACGTGGATCAGGATGGTAATATCTCCCTGAGAGGAAATGAAAATGTAATGGTCCTTGTGGATGGAAAACCAACAAATCAAAGTGCTTCCCAGCTTTTGGAACAGCTTCCTTCAGGTTCCATTAAGGCGATTGAACTTATTACCAATCCATCTGCGAAGTATGTGCCCGAAGGGATGAGTGGGATCATCAATATTGTGCTTCATAAAAATACCAAGCTAGGGTTTAATGGCAGCGTTCGTGGTGGTCTGATTATGGGTGAAGAAGTTAGGTCAAATGGCTCCATGGATCTGAACTACCGTACGAACAAGTTGAATTTCTTTTTAAACTATGCAACCACAGACGGCCCCTCACCCACTTGGGGAACGATTGACAGGTTGGAAGAAAACTCACAGGAGATTTGGTTTTCGCTGAATGATCGAACAACCCACCTTATAAAGGGCGGTTTTGACGTCGATTTAACAGCGCAAACCGTCTTTTCCGCGTATACCATTGCCAACGCCTTTCAGAACAAAGCATTTCGATCTACTGACATTCTCTTTGCTCAGTCGGAAGCGCTAAATTTTGGGCAGCAGTATGCGTCCGATGTGGAAAATTTCACGACCACATACAACCTGGATCTAAAACATCAATTCAATGAAGCCTCCAAACTCGAATTGGAATTGGATCATAGTCTTTTTGATGGAGACGAACGTGCTGATTTCGGGTTCTATGGAACAGCATTTGAAGCCGAAAGCGCCATCGAACAAATTGGAAATAAGCGAGAAAATACTACCGTAAACCTCGATTATGAACGCGACCTTAACGAAGGGAAAAAGCTGGAACTTGGTTTAGAGGCACGTATTCAGCGAACGAATAACGCTTATCAAACAACTAATCCCAACTTTGAGAACGGGGTATATGACCTTGATCGAGATATCTATGCTGCGTACGTCAACTATCGTCAAAAGCTGGGCAGGTGGTCCTACCAACTAGGAGCGAGGTTTGAGGAATTTAATCAAGAAAGTGTGTTTATGGAAGAAGGTCGTGATGGTCAAAATAATGATGACCTTATTCGAACCGTATACCCATCCGCTTTCTTATCGTATGTTCCCGATGCAAAGACACAGCGAGACGCGTTCAATCTAAGTGTAAGTCGAAGGGTAGATCGGCCCAATGTCAATCAACTCAATCCGATGCGTGCCTGGAGTTCTGCAAGGATCACCAATATTGGCAACCCTTCCTTGGTGCCCCAGTTTACAAACTCAATCGAGTTTAACTACACACGCCAATTAAAAGAGGGTAGTCTTACTTCCGGGATATTCTACCGAAAGATCTTTGACGAAATCACTCGATTTGGTTTCAATGATGAGGAAAATCAGGGCAATATTCTGTTCTCCTACGAAAATTACCAGGACAACGCAGCGTATGGTTTCGAACTTTCAGGCAATTATCAGATCACGTCGGTGTGGAGCTTTACTTCTAGCTTAGATGTCTATTCTCAAACGCAGCGAGGGGTTGCTCAAGATGAGTTTAGGGAAGTGCAAAATACGATTTACAATGTGCGTACCAACCACAGTTTCAAGGTCAGTAAAAACTTTACCCTCCAGTTAATTGGTTTATATCGTGGAGGAAACACCAACCTCCAGTACCGAACCTTGTCTTTTTACTTTATGAATCTGGGCGCCAGGTACAATGTATTCAAGGGGAAAGGGACATTGAGCTTGAACTTCAATGATCTTTTCCATACGCAACGCTTTGCATTTGATGGAGAGCGACCCGTACTTCAAGTCGGGAACTACAAGTTTGACAGCCAAACGATACTTCTGGGGTATTCCCATCAATTCGGAAAAGGGAAGAAAAAGAATGTCAGCAGGAAAAAACGCGATTCAAATGAGAAGAAAAATGTTGGCGGCTTCTAAAGTCAGTCGAGTACGGCTCGTCGTCTAATTACGACAGTTCGGTTAGTAGCTTTTTGTAACAAAATGGGCGAAAGTCAATTTAGTATAGCATCAAAGATGACCACATATGAGAGGGAATATGTTCAGCTACATTCGATCGGTCGTACTATTTGCGCTCGTCCTTTGCGGAGTTCCGTCGCAGGCTCAACTCTTTGTCGAGAAGCAAACACGGCATCGTTTTGCACAAAACCTACTGGGGGTAGACATGCAAACGAGTTTTGGGGGTAGTACCTTTTTTCAAAATTCGGTGGGCGATATCGAGGAACTTGATTTACAAAGTACAAGTCGGGCTCGAATTGTTATTGGCGGCCTGCACTTTTGGGGTCATGCGGATCTTCACATTGCTATACCGGTGATGTTTCCCTCGTTAGCGTCACAAAGTCAGGACATTTTTTTTACCAGCGGTGTTGAAACGGTTTTTAAGTATTATCCATGGCGACTTGAATCAAACAAGGTGCGTCCCTATGTGGGCGTATCCTTATCTCCATACTATTATGAGCAAGACAATAACCTCCTACCATTTGGGGAGGGCCAGCAACTGTCTCATGTTGCCGTTCCCGCCATGGCAGGAATTTCCTTTGTGAGCAAACAAAAAATGCTCGAAGCTGGGGTCACCTGGAATTATGCAAATGATCAAACGTATTATATCAATCGAACAGAATTTCGGACCATCCAAACACCACCACTTTTTGCTACCGTGGCGCTTAAGTTCTTTTTTGATACTACGATAGGAGCGGAGGAAAGCTGGGAGTCTGGGCGTACGGAGAAATGGATCAATGGCTTGGCGAAAGAGGGAAAACTGGACGGATTTTTTATTGGAGCTGGATTGTCGTCTGCTTGGTGGATGGGGAAGTCGTCTTACAATGACCAGAACCGGCCTTACGTGAAGAATTATGGTATCTCCCTGATGGGAGACTTTAGTTTGGGGTATTACTGGCACCATCCTGATGTAAACCTATCCGTCAACTATCGAGGATATGGGGCCTCTGCCAATGTATATGGAACGAGACAATCCTTAAGGCGACGATCTTTTGGTCTTGAACTGACCAAGTACTTGTTGGATTACCACGGTTTTGATCCGTTTGTGGGCCCGGTCATTACCTATGAGCAGCTCACGTTTAGAGAATCTTTTGAAGGGACGCTCACACAGGATACGGTAGATGAGAAATTAGGTTGGGGCCTTGCATTCGGTTGGGATATTCGACCGGATCGGAATCAGAGTATCATACTCCGGACAAGTTTACGTTGGTTCCCCTCTCTGGATCTTACGGTGGAAGAATCCAGTGCCATCTCGTTTGATAACATCGAATTTAACTTCATCCAGCTGGTCATTTTTCCCAACCGCTTTTAGCTACATCATTCGGTCAACTAAAACAAAAAGACATCCAGATCATTATGTAGCCATGAGAAAAGTATATTTTCTGCTGAATTTGGCGTCTGTCGTTTTTGTGCTATTTGTGAATTACTATTCCCAAACAAAGGGAATCAATGGACAGACGGTCGGTTCGTTGAGCAATGAATATGACAATCTGTTTACACCAGCATCTTTTGCATTTTCCATTTGGGGGCTCATCTTTCTTGGCCTTATCCTGCTTGTCGTTTTGCAAGGGATTACACTCTTTCAAAAGCAAACATCCACGGATGTATTTGATCGTATGGGATACACTTTTGCTTTGGTCAATCTAGGAAACGCTTCTTGGGTGGTGGTTTGGCTCTACGAGTTGACTTTTACCTCTGTGCTTGTGATGGTAGGAATGCTCATTGGACTGATGGCTTTGTTGAGTAAGCTTTCAGGTGAAGCTAAAAGTCTTTCGGTCATGCAAAAACTCTTTGTTAAGTGTCCGATCGACATATATGCAGGATGGATCACCGTGGCTACCATCGCAAATATTGCTGCCTATCTCGCCAAGATTGGTTGGGATGGAGGGTTTATTAGTGAAATCAACTGGACCGTCGTGTTGATTATCGTCGCTGTAATGCTAAACGCCTACGTGACTTGGAAGAAATCCGTGGCTTCCTACTCTTTTGTGGGCATTTGGGCACTATTTGCGATTTACAGTCGACACCAGTCTTCTTATGAAGTCATCGCAATCGCGGCGCTTGTTGGGGTAGCAGTTTTAGCCATAAGTACAGGAGCGCATCTAGTCCGAAAGCGACGCATTGCAACGTGATTCATGAGCGTTTACTCATCTTTTAATGCATCAACAGGGTTAGCATTTGCAGCTCGAAGCGTCAGGGAACCCACCGTAAGCCACGAGATCAAGATGGCCATTAACGATGCCAAGGCGAACAACCACCAACTAAGTTGTGTACTATCTGCATAGCTTTCCATCCACTTAGTACCTAAATAGTAGCTAACCGGAATTGCGATGATCAATGCAAGAAACACAGCTTTGGTAAACTGGTAGGTCATCGAAAACGCCAGCTTAAAGCTCTCTGCGCCCAAGACCTTCTTGATTCCTATCTCCTTCACCTTCCGTTGGACCTGAAAGATGGTTAGCCCAAACAAACCCATGCACGAGATCATGATGGCAAGTCCGGCGAATAGTCGAGACAATTTGGTAATTCTCATTTCCGCATGATACATGGCCTCATAATCCTGATCTACAAATCCAGGTTCAAAAGGATAGCTGGGGTTGAATTCCTTGTACAGTGCTTCAAGTTTTTCAATGGTCTCCAGTTCCTTGCCACTTTCTATCTTCACCATAATGTAATGGGCTCGCTCCGGCTTGTAGAAAAACATGGCAGGCTCCATCGGATTATGAAGCGATTCTGTGGTGAAGTCCTTCACTACTCCAATAATCTCCTTCTTTCCGGTGTAATGCTCGACTGTTTGGCCTATGGGGTCTTCCAACCCCATGAGCCGTATGGCAGTTTCGTTAAAGATAATGCTGTTTTCCTCCGCACTTAACTGATCATTAAAATCTCTACCCTGGGTAAACTCTAAACCAAGTATGGCCACAGACTTTGTGTCGCCATTGTTTTCCCAAAAAGTAATTTGCTGATCCTCTTCTTTTCCAACCCAGTCAATCCCCGCAGTTCGATTTTGCATATCAGGGCCTACCGAGAAACCACTTCTCGATACTTCCAAAATAGTCGGAATGGATTCCAATGCGGAAACAAATGCCTTGTCATCCTGGAAGAGCTTCCCTTCCCTCAAAAAATAAAGCAAGTTGTCTCGATCGTATCCGAGATTTTTATTCAGTGCATAATCCATCTGCTTACTTACAATCAGAGTCCCAACGATCAATAGGATGGATAAGGTAAACTGAACAAATACAAGTATTTGTCTACCAAATGAACCTTTTGAACCACTGCCTGAGAGCTTTGATTTAAGTGCAGAGATGACCTGTAACCGAGATAGATAGATAGAAGGGTAGAGGCCTGCAATAAAGCCAATGAGAGGAACAAACAAGAGGGCGATACCAATGTAACGCAGGTTGGAAATAAGCGAAAGGCTTTTCCCGGTAAGTGCGTTGAATGGTTCCAACAGAACGACCACCAAAAGGATGGCAACAACCATTGCTAAGGAAGAAAGAATGACCGATTCCGAAAAGAACTGGAAAATGAGGTGCTGCTTGGAAGCACCAAAGGATTTCTTCACGCCAATCTCCTTTGTTTTCAACGAGGCAAAAGCCGTAGAAAGGTTGATGAAATTGATGCACGCAATCAGTAGGATAAAGACAGCTACCACAATGGCCATATTGACGTAGTCAATGCGTCCTCCTGCTGGGTTTCCGTTCTCGTAATTTCCGTAGAGGTACTGGTTGGCATAGGAGGTCAAAAACAATTGAACTTGATCGTTTTCAATATTTGCCTGGAAAATCTCGTTGATCTTGGTCTCCACAGCTCCTGTTTGGGCAGGGTCTACTTTTACAAGTACTCGCCCATAAAAATTTCCCCATCCTTTGTAGGTGATCAATTGGTCATGATAGTAGGCCCATGGAAGAATAAATTCAAAGGGCTCCGACGTTTGTGAGGTTACATCCTCAAGGATCCCCGCAACGCGAAAGGTCTTATCCGTGGTCCAGAAATGCCAATCGATGTACTCATCTATGACATCCTCTCGCCCAAATAATTTTTTGGCTAGCGATTTTGTGATCAGGATATTGGATGGGTCGTCCAATGCGGCCTTGTCACCTTTCCATAGCGGATAGTTGAGCATTTTAAGGTAATCCTCATCTGCGAAGCGCCCTTGAACTTTGTACCCCTTTTTTTCAACGCTTAAGGTATACTCATGGACATCCGTTGTCACCGCGGCCATTTGTGCTTCCGGAATCTGCTCTTCGATCTCCGGTTCTATCAGTCCCGTGATGCCCTTCCAGACGCGCGTGTCTTCTGCACTCAGAAACTTGGTGTAGACCTGAAATAGCTGATGTGCATCTTCATGAAACCGATCTTTGTCCAGTTCGTCCTTGATCCAAAGTGCACTAAAGAGTACACAAGTCAAGCTGGCGATAAGACCAATGAGGTTGATTCCAAAGACCGTTTTATGTCGCATGAAACCTCTAAATGTGATAAGTAAATTGTGCTTAATCATACCGTAATAATTGAGTTTTTGAGTGCCTTCTAGTCTTTTGATAGCAAATGGGCGTAAGAAGTTGAGTACATGAAACAAAAAGAACAATGCTCGCTTCCAACTAACGAGATCTTCCAGTTCGTAGTAATATTCATATAGGTCTCCTGATATTTCCTCGAAGAGCTCCCCTTTCACAAACCACTTGAGAATCTTGTCAGCGAATCGCAACAAGCGAGGGTCTTGATGTTGCATCCGTTATCCTTTGATTTGCTGGATGGCCAGTTCAGGGATTTTACCCCACAGGGAAACTTTTGCGTCTCTGCTCCTCTCCAGAATACTCTTCCCTTCTGCGGTAATGGTGAAAAGTCGCTTTCTCCTGCCACCACGCAGTTCGGAAGATCCACCCAGATGAGATTCTATGAACCCTTTTTTCTCCAATCTATTCACCGTGCCGTGCACCGCTCCGATCGTCACCGTTCTTGCGGCATGCTCCTTCAGTGCATGACGGATGGCCAAACCATATGCGTCATCCTTTAGTAACATGATCATGAGAAGAACGAGTTCTTCAAATTCGCCCAAATGTTCCTTACTCATTGCTATTTATTCTATTTAGTAGAACAAATATACGAGAGAAAAATTTATTTGTTATATAAAATATATTAAATACAAGACTCCGGATGAATCAGCATGGTGGAGTTACTCATCTTTTATGCATTCCACAGGATTGACAGATGCCGCCTTCCATGTTTCAAATCCGACTGTGATTGCAGAAATAAGTACCGTCAAAATGGCTCCCGAAACAAAAAACCAGCTGCTTAGATCAATTCGATAGGTAAAATTATCCAACCAATTTCCCAATAAGAGGATCGCTGATGGAACGGAAATCGCAATGGCAATCAACAGCATCTTCATGGTGCCGGAGCTCAGCAATAGCACAATGTTTATCCTGCTTGATCCAAGAACTTTTCTTATTCCTATCTCTTTGATTCGCTGTTGTGTGAAGAACGCAGTTAGTCCAAACAGACCCAAACAAGAGATGAGGATGGCAATAACGGCAAACCATGTGGAAAGTACTGCCACCTTTTGCTCAGTATGATAGAGTCGATTGTATTCATCGTCTAGAAATTTAAATTGAAAAGGAAGTCCGGCGTTGTACTTTTGGTAGATTCCCTCCAGTGCTGCAATCGTTTCTACTTCTTTTCCAGCAGATAACTTCAGTGCAATGGTTGTTGCATCGCTGGGCTCGTAAATAAGGAACATCGGGCCAATAGGATCATGCAAGGATTGGTAATGGAAGTCTTCCAGAATGCCAATGATTTCACGATCCCCTCGGATGTCCACGATTTTCCCAATGGGGTCTTGGATCCCCATTTCAGCTATTGCAGTTTCATTTAAAATAATTTTCGTGTCCTCGTTTGCGAAGTCTCGCGAGAAGGATCGCCCTTCTTTCAACTTTAATCCGATCGTCTCAATATAGTCATATCCTACCCGTGAGAAGTCAAACTGGATGTAAGGCTGGTTGGGTCTTTTGAACCCTCCGCAACGGTTGTTGGCTCTGGAGATATCTCCCTCGAGAATGGTGGAGTTTTTTACGCCAGGTAGGGTGCTAACCTCGGTAAGGAACGGTGTCACATTCTCAATGAGTCCGTCATCCTTTGCGATGGTAATGATGTTGTCGCGTTCGTATCCAAGATTTTTGCTTTGAACGTACTCCATCTGCCTGGATATGGTCAGTACCGAGAAGATCATGACCATGGATACAACAAATTGGAAAATGATTAGCCCCTTCCTTAATGATACTTCCGCAATTGAACTTCTAATTCGTGCCTGCAAGGCATTGAGAGGTGCGAGTCGCGAAAGGAAAATAGCCGGGTAGGCACCTGCAAGAAGGGACGTGATGAGACCAATTGCCAGGACGATGGACAGCAGTTGCAGATCCAACTGGAATACCAATGACTTGCCTGTAGCTCGATTGAAACCAGGGAGTAGCAGCCAGACCAGAAGAAGTGCTGCCAATGTGGCATTTCCGACCAGCACACATGCTTCCAGCAGGTACTGACCCATAATGACCGTTCGGTGGGTACCGAAAACTTTCTTTACACCAATTTCTTTGGCCCTTCGCGCAGCGACCGCAGTCGATAGGTTGATAAAATTGACGCAGGCGATGAGGAGGATTAGTACTCCAATGACAGAAAAAAGATAGACGTAAGAAATTCTTCCTCCGGAAAGTTCCCCATTCTCATACCGTCCGTGTAAGTATCGGGTTGGGTAGGCTTGTAGGTGCATACGGTATTTGGTATTTGTTTGGGCACCACCGTACACCTCCTTCATTTTATTGAGGTAGAATGCATTTAGCTTCTCTTCGAAAGCGGTTGAATTGATGTCCTTTGGCAACTTGATGTAGACTTCGGGATTGTTACTGTCCCATGATCTTAGTGACTGATCTTTGTCTTCTACGAAACGAGTGTTTGAAAGCAGGAAATCATACTGCACCGAGGCATTTAGATCGGAATTGTCAAATACACCCGTCACTAAATAATCGGCTTCATATTCGATGTCTCCATCCGTGTTGTCAACCAAATGCAGGCTCTTACCAATCGGATTCGCTCCGTCAAAAAAATAGTCGGCCAAGTGCGATGAAATGACAATGGATTCTCTATTCTTTAATACCGTAGCCTTGTCTCCTTGGATCAAGTTGAATGAAAAGAGCTCGAAATACGCCTCACCGGCAAACAGGCCCTCGGATTTTCGTTTTTTATCTTCCGAAGAAAGTACAGCGTAGGAGAACTCTTCCGCAACTGGGACAGCCAGTTCCACCTCGGGAAACAATTCGAGCAGCGTGGGGGGCAACACAACAGCGTTGGAGGTTGTTGTGAATGATTCTCTGCTATCCACAAAGACGGTTCGCATGACCTGATAAATCTGATCCTTCTGGGCATGGAATTGATCTTTACTCAGTTCGTCATTGACCCAAAGAAAAATCAATAAAAATGAAGTGAGCCCTGCCGAGAGACCTAAAAGGTTGATAAGAAACGAGTGCTTGTACCGCTTAAAACTGCGGAAGATGATTGTTAAGTTATGTTTTAGCATACCATAATAATTTATTCTGTAGGTGCCACTTGCCGGCTTAATAATGTCTTTTCGAAAAAGTAGAAGCACATCTCTTACAAATAGTCTATCAGCTTTCCTTTTGCCGAATTCCAGTACTCTTTCCTCATACAATTCCATCAAGTCTCCTTCGATCGGTTTGACAAGTCGTGGGTGACAATACCAGTGGAAAAATTGCAAAAAGAGTTTAGGTGGATGGTTCACTGCTTTACCTTTTAAATTTCACATCCAGTGAAATAGCCGGAATGGCATCCCACAAAGAATTGCGCGTATCTTTCACATATTCCATGGCGTCTTTTCCAAGTGCTGTGATTTGATAAAATCTTTTGGGTCTCCCAGCGCGTTCCTGGGTAGCGTCTTTGTCTACAGATTCCAAGTAGTCCTTGTCTTCTAGTCTTTTAAGTGCTGACTGGAGAGCGCCCACACTCACGCTTCGATTGAGCCTGCTTTCTATTTCTTTTTTAATGGAGACGCCATATGCATTGTCATATAGGATGGCTACTGTAAGCATCACGATTTCCTCAAACTCTCCCAATTGAAATTTTTTCATTTGAATAATTAATTCCTATTTGTAGTTTTTGCTAAGATAGTAAGGTCGAGTATATTAATTCCTATTTGTAGTAAAATTATTTTTAAGGTCTACAATGGTAGAACCTAATTGTAGTTCTATCTTGGTTAGTGAAACGCATACTCCAATCATTCTAACGGGACAACATCAAATGAAGGCAGCTTCCTTAGCAGACATAAAAAGAGAACTGAGTTCTAGCAATCCAGAGGAGCTACTGGCCATATGCTTGCGTCTGGGAAGGTTTAAGAAGGAAAATAAAGAGCTATTGACCTATCTCTTGTTTGAGGCTCGAAATGAGCAGGGTTACATAGATCTACTAAAAGAAGAAATAGATGACATGATGGAAGAAATCAATATGAGTCATCTGTATTACGTCAAGAAGGGACTTCAGAAAATTGTGCGTCAACTTAATAAAGCGCTCCGCTACTCAGGTCAAAAGCAAACAGAGGTTGAGGTTCGCATTCATTTTTGTAGATGCATGAAGGAATCTGGAATTGCAATTGAGCGACACAGCACCATTAACAATTTGTATCATCGAGAACTAAAGCGCATTGAGAAGGCGCTCAGCTCGCTTCATGAAGATTTACAAGCCGATTATCGACTTGATCTGCAATCCATGTAGCTTTACGATCTCATGTGGTACATTTTCCTTCTTCTCTTTTCGGCTCTTCCTTTAACCTCAGATGACCATGCCATCTACCTATCGGTCGTGGAAGTGCAGCCTGCCGAAAATCAAATGGCATTGATTCGCGTTAAGGTGTTTTCAGATGACTTGAAAGACGTCCTGAAAAACTATGAGAATGAAAATATGAGGGATGCGGGCACCGGTGAAACAACAAGGAAACAGCTAGCGCAAGCATATTTTAACCAAAACTTGAGGCTGTCTGTTAACTCTTCTCCGTTACAGCTCAAACTCAAGGGCATTACGGAAGAAAACGATGCGACATTTTTACAATTTGAAAGTGTTGCAGGCTCAGAGTGGACGTTGATTGATATTGATGCACCCTATTTTACAGAGCTATTTCCTACGCAGATCAATACATTTAAGATCACCTATGCAGGGAAAAAGTATTATGCAAGAACGGGTAAGGGCGCTTCTCGGAGCTCAATTACTTTGAATTGAACAAATCCAGAATTCCTTGAGTAGTAACCTTCACTCCGGTCTGAATCGATGCTTTTGGTTCGGGGTAATAATACGGCGAGTGAAGTCCAGGCAAGTCTCCTGAAGCCATTCGATCAGGGCCAACCGTTCCAAGCCAATAGAGGACCGTAGGAACTTTGTCTTCAGTAGTTCCATAGCAAGCAAAGTCCTCTCCAACCATTTGGGGTTCTGCATAGACTACATTTTCCTCGCCAATGACTGAGCCGGCTGAAGCTGTAAGCCTGTCAACTAAATCGGGATTGTTGTAATTGGCAGGTGTAAACTTTTCTGGAATGATGACTTTGGGCATTTTGTCCTCTGGGAGTCCTGCAGCTATCGCTACACCTCTGCTAATTTCTTTGATTCTGCGGTGGACCATCTGTCGTATCTCCTCGGCGTAGGTTCGAACCGTCAATTTGAGTGTCACTTCGTCTGGAATGATATTCCCCTTGATGCCACCTTGAATTGCACCAACGGTGACAACTGCAGATTCTGTTGGTTTAAGGTTTCTGCTGACGATGGTTTGCAAATCCATCACGATCATGCTGGCAATCACCACAGGATCGATGGACATGTGCGGAGCAGCACCGTGAGCTCCCTGGCCGTACACGATAATGTCCAACAATTCAGTATTGGCCATGGTATAGCCTTTACCAAACCCAACCTGACCTGCCGGAATCGTAGGGCTACAATGCAATCCAACGCCATAATCAGGCACTCCAAATTTGTCGTAAAGTCCCTCATTTAGCATGGCTCTGGCACCGGCTCCAATTTCCTCTGCAGGCTGTCCGATGAGCATTAAGGTTCCCTTCCATTCTTCCTTCATTGAAGCCAATGCCCGTGCAGTGCCCAAGAAGGTGGTCATGTGCATATCGTGCCCGCAAGAATGCATTGCGCCAACTGTTGCGCCATTGTATGCTATTTTCTTCGTACTGGCGTATTCCAGACCAGTCTTTTCTTCCATCGGGAGTGCATCCATATCGGTGCGGTACAGAATGGTTGGACCATCGCCATTTTTAAGCATTCCTACAATGCCATAGCCGCCAAAATTTTCAGTTACTTCAAAGCCAACCTTGCGAAGCTCAGCTGCAAGCGCTTCTGAAGTTTCCTTTTCTTCGAGGGAAATTTCGGGATTCTGGTGACGTACTTTATAGAAGTCCAACAAATAGTCAATGTCGTCATTTAAGTAATTCTCAATTTTTTGTTTCTCAGGTACAGCAGCGGAAAATGAGAGGCACAAAATGCCAAAAACGGAGGCTAGGTATTTCCAATTCATCCCCAATGGTAACCAGACAAGCCCAAAGAAGCTAGTGAGGGGAAAAATTTCTTTGGTCATGTAGTGGTCCAGACTTCTGAAAGTTACGGTTGTGGAAGCTGCTCATTCGTCTCGTAAAGCATCTACTGGATTGGCGGACGCCGATCGTATCGTTCGGTGGCCAACCGTCAAAACAGCGATTAGTAGCAATAGGATCGCAGGGACCAAGAATACATCAAGCCCAAGATAGATTCGGGTTGCGTAGTTTTCCAGCCAGCTCTTACCCCCAAACCAAATGATGGGTGTTCCCAGGCCTATAGCTACGCAAACCAATTTGAAGTAATCGTTGGTGAGTAGTATCATAATACTATTGGCACTCGCGCCCAGGACTTTTCGAATACCGATCTCTTTGACTTTGGAGTTGATCGCATACGACACCAAAGCAAAAAACCCAACACAACCGATCAGAATAGCCAATGCAGAGAAAAAGAAGAGCAGCACCGCAAACTGTTGTTCCGCACTGTACTGTCGATAAAAAGTGTCATTGGCGAACGTGTATTCAAATGGATTCCCCGGGAAGAAGGCTTCGAAAGTATCCTGAACCTGTAAAAGCGTCTTGATTGGGTTTGAAGTATGTATTCTGATGGAGATGTTCTCGGTCATTCTCCCTTCGTAGAGGGAGAGTACATACGGTTTGTGATCTTCGTGTAGTGAATGCCAGTGAAAGTCTTTCACCACACCCACAATTGTGCGCTCCCTTTCGTCGCCGTCGTCAAATATTTTTTGATTGATTGCCTCGTCAGCAGACCCAAAGCCGTAGGTCGCAAGTGCGGACTCATTCATGATCACGGAGTTTTCATCGTCCATGTTTTTTGTAAATGGACTTCCTGCGAGCAACTCCAACCCATAGGTTTTCTCAAAACCTCGGGTAACATAGAATCCTCTTGCGTGGGGGGCCTCACTTGGAGGCGTGTAAGGATCTTTTTCTCGCGTAGGGCTATTGACCTCCTTAAGTACCGCGCGATAGGTATTTTGATGATTTGAATGAAATGTGT
>CAZQJU010000011.1:0-31862 GCA_964593185.1 uncultured Roseivirgaceae bacterium | reverse complement strand
GCCTACAATATTTACGGTTGCGTACGCCTTTTCTCTTACGAGCGAACGGTATCCGATTTTTAAGTTATGCTTAAACATGCCGTAGGAGTTCGGTTGTCTTGACCCTCCAAATTTTCTAATGATACTAGGACGAAGAACTTAGCACGTTGACTGTGAAATGGACACTTGAGGGTTTCTTTGCAAATCTTTCTAGCAGGTCACCTTCAATATCTTCGACGTAGTCGGGATGGCAAAACCAACGGAAGAACGCTAGTGGCCATTTGGGGGGTCGATTACTCATCTCTTAGCTGGTCTACTGGATTGACATTAGAAGCCATCAATATTTTCCTTCCCACAATTAGGAACGTGATGAGCGCGACGAAAACAATCGGCAAGGCGAAGACATCAAATCCAATGGAAATTCTATAAGCAAAGTTTGAAAGCCAACGATGAGACCCCCAATAAATTAGCGGTACTGCAACACCGATGGCTACGAGTAGGATCAGGAAATATTCCTTGGAGAGTAGGGTAAAAAGTTGAGTCGCGGAGGCTCCCAAGACTTTGCGAACACCGATCTCTTTCATCTTCTGGCTCAGAGAAAAAGCAAGCAATGCCAGTAAACCTAGTCCTGAGATGATAATTGCCACCAACGAAAAGGTACCAAACAGTTTCGCGAACTTTTGTTCTGATGCATATTGGATGTTGAACTCGTCATCCAGAAAAAAAGCAATGTAGGGATCGTCAGGATAAAGCTCTTGGAAGGTTTGTTCAATCAATTCAAGGGTTTTCGGCAGGTTTTGTGTACTTAGTTTGATTGAAAGGAAGGCTGGAAAGTCATTGACTCCAAAGATCATAGGCCCTACTTTTTTGTGAAGTGAATTCCAGTGGACGTCCTTTACGACGCCATGAATGCGCATAGTATCCATGTTTTCCAGTACCACGCTATGCTCCAATGCGTCTTGCGGCGTACTTAGGCCTAGTGATTTCAAGGCTTGTTCATTTATGATGACGGCCTCGTAATCTGCCATGTCTGGTCGAAAGGGAGCTCCTGCTAGAAATTCAAACGAGTATGCCGTTGTGAAGTCCTCATCTGCTAGCACAAGCGCAATATGCGCCTCTTGATCCCGAGGATCCCCCAGTTTTCGCACCCCTCCTTCCCAGATCCCGCCAGTTCCGGGGAAGTTGCTGGACACCGTGAGCAATTCTATGTAAGCATAATCCTCTAGCGTCTTCTTGAATCGGGCTTGTTTGGTCTTCATCACCTCGCGACCTTCCTCAAGCACGGCCCTTGGTCCTTGAACAATAAATAGCTTCTCCAAATCAATACCCAACTCCGTACTTTTCATGTAGTGGACTTGATGGTAAACGACCCATGTTCCAGCAATCATCAGCAAGGAGACAAGCAATTGAAAAGCAATCATACCTCTCTTAAGAAGCTGGTTTTTGGTCGCTGACGCACCTATTGTTGACTTAGATAAGGAGCTTAATTTGATGCTTAGCAAGGCAGGATGCAGACCAGTAAGGACGCTTAAAGCGATTAGTAATGCGATGATAGTTATCCAGAACCTTGGAGAATAGACAAGCGTCAGAGCTACCTCTTGGCCCATTAGATTGCTCAAAGCAGGAGAAAGTAGCAGAATCATAAGTATGGAGAGTCCAAGCGCGAGGAGATTGAATAGAAATGATTCAAAAAAGTATTGAAAAAGGAGTTGGCTCTTTTTTGCCCCAAGTGCACTCTTTACCGCTACCTCTTCTTTTTTTCGATATGATCGTGCGGAGGCAAGGTTCACGTAATTGATGACCGCAATTAACAAGATCATCAGTGAGACGAGGGTCAGGGTTCGTAAGTTCGACTTGTTTCCCTTGAACAATCCACTGTCACCATCGATAAATGGATCGAGATAAATATCGGAAAGCGGCTGAAAGCTAGCCTGTAAAGTCTGGTTCGTTTCATCCAAGTCGTCTCCGATCCGCTCTCTTAGGAGATCATCAACTTGTAGTGCCAAGGAATTTTTCTGCGCATTGTCCGCTAACTCGAAGTAAGTTCGGTAATTGTTCCAATGCCAGCCATCGTCTCGTACCGCAAGCCCGAAGTTTGTTAGAAAGTAGGTGATGGGGATGAGATAATCAAAATCAAAATGGGTCCTTTTTGCGGACTCCGCAACTACACCTGTCACCGTAAATTCCCCTGTAAGTGTGCCGCCATTAATGAATACTTGCTTGCCTAAGGCTTTTTCCTCACCAAAGAATTTTTTGGCAGTCTCGACGGTCAAGACGATGTTATTTGGTTTAGCGAGTGCGTTTTGTTGGCTTCCTTCCTGCAGCGGGTAATTGAACATTTCTAGGAAAGAATCTTCAACATAGTAAATGCCATATTCAAGGAACTTTTTGGTCTTCTTCCGATTGCAAACTACCAAGGCTTCGTCTACGAAGGTCTGCCTTACACGAACCATGTTTTGAATACCGGTAAAATTTTCCATCACTTGTGGACCAAGCGCGTAGGTGGTATTTGCACTTTTCGTTACTAATTCATCTCCTTCAAAGTAGGAGTAGTTAATGCAGTACTTATTGTCCTTGTTTACATGATGGCTGTCAACAGCCTGTTCATTTAGGATATGCTGCCAGATCACCAGGCTAATCGAGATGGATAGGGTAAGGCCTAACAGATTCGTAATTGCGTAGCTTTTCTCCTTGCCAAAACCACGGATGGTAAGGAGAAAGTAGTGCCTTAGCAATCCTGAATAGCGAAAGTTGTAACGGCCTGAAAGTCGAATCAGAGATGGTCGGAAGAGCTTGAGCACTTCGAGTGTATAGCGCCACCTCGAAGGTCTCTTCCGATATCTTTCCAACAAATCTCCCTCGATATCCTCCACCCATTCCGGGTGGCAAAACCACCGGAGAAATGCTAAAGGCCATTTTGGTGGTTGCCTATTCATCTTTAAGTGTTTCCGCTGGATTTAGCAAGGCGGTGCGGTATGACTTTAGCACAGTGACCACACTGCCCAAAATAAACGTGACAAGTCCTCCAACAACAAACATCCAGGCGGCGATCGAGACTTTGTAGGTAAAGGTGTTGAGCCATTGGTCCATCATATACCAGGCTATGGGAGCGGAGAAGACAAAGGCAATCAAGATCAATACCGTGAATTGGCGGGTAAATAGAAAGAGAATCTCAGAAACACTCGCACCAAGTACCTTTCGGATTCCTACCTCCTTGGTTCGTTGCAATGTGATAAACGATACAAGTCCAAATAGGCCAAGACAAGCGATAATAATGACCAGTACAGAGAAGAACTTAAATCCGGTGAAAATTAGTTTTTCAATAACGTACTCTTTCTCCATCAAGTCGTTGACAAAGCTATAGTTGAAGATAGCCTCTGGGAAGTGCTTTCGCCACAGCTGTTCTATTGGGATGATTGCCGAGGAAGCACCAACCCTTATGTAGGCTTTCCATTGAAAAGCTTCCCAATTCATCAAAACCACGGGAGTAAACTCATGTTGCAAGGAGTGGTTGTGAAAGTCATCAATTACGCCTACGATTGTTGCCTCTCCCTCATTGATCATTAGTCTTTTTCCAATAGCCTCTGAGGGAGTCCAGTTGAGTGATTCGGCAAGTTTTCTAGTGATGATGAATTCATCAAATCTGGACTTGTTTTCCCTGATGTTTCTTCCGGCAATTATAGAGAGATCAAATAACGCTAGATAAGTGGAGTCAATGATTTTCATTTCTGCACCCATCCCCGCATTCACCTCTTGATGAGGCTCTCGGTAGCGCGTGCCCAACGCAAAATTTTCTACGGACATTGGAGGTCCTGAACTCACGGAGACCTGATTGACTTCGCTCATCGAAAGCAGCTCATTCACAAAGACATCTTTCTGATGAAAGGAAGGCACCGGTATCGAAATGATCCTTTCTGAGTCAAATCCCAACGATTTGCTGTCGAAATAATCGAGCTGATGCCCAATGATGATTGCTGCAATGAGAAATACCTGAACAATGGTAAACTGAAAGAAGGTGAGTCCTTTACGAAGCAGGCTGCCCTTTCCTGCACCTGCATTCCGTTTGTAAAGCGCTTGAATAGGATTGAAAGAGGAGAGAACAAAAGAGGGGTAAATGGTAGCGAGTAGGGCTACAAAAAGACAAAAGATAAGCGCAACCAAGACATCCCAGATTTGGATCGACAGGTTGAGATGAATAATGGAAAGGAATTCGTTCAGGTACTCCAGTGCAAAGTATGCAATCGCAATGGCAAGAGTAAATGCAATACTGACCAGTAGGGTGTTTTCAGTAACAAACTGGCTGATAATGATCCTTTTACTTCCACCGATGACTTTGCGAACACCCACTTCTTTCGATCGGATAGAGGCATTGGCTGTTACAAGATTGATGAAATTGATAATGGCAATCAATAGGATGAATGCGGCTACACCAAGCGATATGTTTAGGGTCTTTAATGGAATCTGATACCCTTGTGGGGTCGATCCATATTTGGTATCTGTGTGAATTTCTGACAATGGCTGTAATGCGTAACTAATGATTTGATTGTCATCCTCATTTAGGTACTTGCTTTTCCAGTCGTTGATCTTGCGCTCGACCTCATTGTTTTGTGCGGGATCGTTTAATACCACGAAGGTGGTACCTCGATAGTTCCCGGACCAGTTGTTGGCCGGATACGGGTTGTTTTTCTTGAAGAACTCATATGAAACAAGCATATTGGCCTTAAGATTGATGTTGGGTTTGTTGCTCTTGATGATTCCTTTGACGAGAAGTGCATCCTTGTTATTGAGCATGATTACTTCATCAACCACATCAGCGGGATCATAGCCTTTCCCAAAGCATTTCTCTGCAACAAGCTCAGTCAAGACGACCGCGTTGATTTCTTGCAGGGCTGTTTTTGGATCTCCAACGACCCATTCAAAATCGAACGTCTGAGGATAGTACTGATCTGCAAACAGGACAAAAGGCTCTTCGAAAAGAATTTTTTTACCGTTACCTCTTGTGTAGCTGAAAAGGCGGTTCATCGGACCTGCAGTTTGGGTCACTTGCCCAAAATCAGGAAAATCGTTACGAAGTGCGCCAGCTAAAGGGTAGGCTGTGGTACCCCAGTATAGGGTAGTTTCAGGTCGCTCTGTTTTTTGCACGACCCTGAAGGTCTGTTCTCCTAGTCGATGATGAGAATCAAATCCTGTTTCGTACCGATAGAAAATCAACGACAATAAGCAAACTGCCGCAGCGGTCGAAAGACCCGCTATATTGATGAGTGCAAAAGACTTTTTTCTGACGATACTTCGCCATCCGATTTTAATATTGTGTTTAAACATGCCGTAATAGTTGAGTTTTTGATAGCCACTTAGAGGCTTGATTAATGAAGGTCGAAGTAGTTTTAGTACTTCTAGGAAAAACCGCCACGCAGTGGGTCTTTTGGCGAACCGCTCCAATAGATCCCCTTCGATGTCCTCCACATATTCAGGATTGCAGAACCATCGAAAGAATCCAAGCAGATACTTTGGTGGAGTTTTATTCATCTCGTAAGGTCTCTGCAGGGTTTTTACTTGTCGCGAGAATTGCTTGATAACCAACAGTCGCAAAAGCGATGACGATCGCCGTCAATCCAGCGCACAGAAAGACCCACCACTCCAGGGGCGTGCTATACGCAAAACCCTCGAGCCATTGACGCATAAGATACCAAGCTAGTGGACCAGATATTGCAAGGGAAACAATCACCAACTTTGTAAACTCAGAAGAAAATTTAACCACCAACTCCGAGCTTCTGGCTCCTAGCACTTTTCTGATGCCCAACTCTTTAGTTCGCTGCTCTGCACTAAATGCGGCAAGGCCAAACAGTCCCAGGCAACCAATAATCATAGCCATTACCGTAAACAGGTTGAGTACAGTGCCCATCTTTCTTTCGTATCGAAATGTTTCCTCAAAGTCTTTGTCTAGGAAGCTAAATTCAAACGGGATGGAGGGGTCTATCGCAGCCAACCTTGCTTCTATCTCATCAAGTACGGACACCACATTATCAGGATTTGTGGTCACCGCGGGGTCGAGTTTAAGGGCATAGAATGATCTTCCAGCTCCGTGATCCCACACTTGGTCGTTTTTGTGATGAATAATTACCAAGGGTTTGATCTCATGTCGGATGCTGTTGAAGTTAAAATCCTTCACAATCCCGAGTACTTCAAACGCATCCTCGTCGCCTGAAGCCAGTGCAATTTTCTTAGTGGAGAGATCTACCTGATCAGGACTCATATCATCGATCCATCCCAATTCCCGTGCTGCGGTTTCGTTGATGATAACTTTGTATTTGTCAGTCTCATGTCTACTGTCGAAATTTCTACCCGCTATAAACTCAATTTCAAGTAGATCCAGCAGATCTTCTTCCGTTCGTACATTGCTAAACTGGATCACTTTTTCATCTCCATTTACTGCTTTGTAACGGTCTCCGGACCAAATATTTGGAGGTAAACCAAACGATTTGCCGATGCCCAATGTGCCTTTCGTACTACGGAGACTTGTCTTTACCTTTTGAGTCTCAAATCCAAATTGCTCGATATTATGGATTTGCAGAATATTGTTTTTTTGGAAACCAAGGTCCAGAGAAGTTGCAAACGACATCTGCTTCTGCACAAAGGACGAGCATATGATGAGGGTAATTGAAATACTGAATTGGAACACAACCAGTATGTTTCTCAGTGAGCTACCTTTCATCCCCTGGACGGATCTTCCCTTAAGTACTTTAATGGGCGTAAATGCGGAAAGGTAAAAGGCAGGGTAACAGCCAGCGACCAAGCCGAGTGCCAGTACAAATAATAAGAGCACGATGATCACAATTGGATTCTGCATTTGCTCAGTCAAACTCATTTCCTTAAGTGTAATGGCATTAAACCAATCAAGTGACAAATACACGATCCCCAATGCCAGGAATGTGCTTACTAGAACATACAAGATAGATTCGATGGTAAATTGGCTAATGAGTTGATGACGCACAGACCCAAGCACTTTTCGAATTCCAACCTCTTTGGATCTCGTTGACGAGCGAGCCGTCGACAAGTTCATGAAGTTAATGGCAGATAATGCGAGAACAAGCAAGCCAATACCCGCAAAGATTTGAACAAATAGCGGGTTGCCGGAGGGTCCGACTGCGTTGTTTTTCGGGCTAGATGAACGGTAGATCTCCTCAAGTGGCTGAAGAACCAGCGTCCAGGAGTTACCATCGGTAAATTCTTCGAAGGTCTGGTTAAATATACGCTCAGTTGTTGGAGCCGCCCACTTTGCAGGAAGCGACTGAATTCTTGCTTCCAAATTGGCAACATCTACTCCTTCGTGTAGCAATCCATAGGTAGAAAAGGCGGTCCAGATCCATTTCCAGCCATGCATGTCCATCATTTCTTGATAGCTATCTAAGGATACGAGCAAATCAAATTGAATGTGTGATCGGTCAGGAATGTCTTTTGCAATTGCCGAAACAGAAAATGTTTGCCACGATCCATCCCAGGCTTTTACGTCCAATTCACGACCAATTAGGTCAGCAGGCGCCATGCTGGTGCCAAAAAACCGCTGTGCCGTTTCGTGGGTGAGTATGACCTTGTTGGGATCGTTGAGTGCTGTCCTGTGATCTCCCGCTATGAGAGGAAATGAAAAAATATCCAAAAAGTTCTTTTCAGCCGCGTAGAAGTGCTCCTCCTTGAAAACGGAGCTTTCAGAACCTTCGGGTCCCGTTTTGATGGTTTGAGCTCCTGGGCTAAGGATTCGGGTAACCTCCTTAAATTCAGGCGCTTCTTCCCTTAATGCCGTAGCCACATTGGGTCCAGTTGTGGAAGCCAGTTCATTCCAGTCTCCCCAGATGTCAGGTTGGTTCACGCGGTAAATTCGATCTCCCTGAGCATGAAAGGTATCGTAGGTCAATTCATCATTTATAAACAAGGCGATCAGTATTGCAGTCGCAACGCCCATGGATAAGCCAAGAAGGTTTAGTACGGTAAATTGTCTTTGTCTGCGGGCATTACGTAAGGAGATTTTAATATTGTGTTTGAACATGCCGTAATAGTTGAGTTTTTGATAGCCACTTAGAGGCTTGATTAATGATGGTCGAAGTAGTTTTAGTACTTCTAGGAAAAACCGCCACGCAGCCGGTCTTTTGGCGAATCGCTCCAACAGATCCCCTTCGATGTCCTCCACATATTCAGGATTGCAGAACCATCGAAAGAATCCAAGCAGATACTTTGGTGGAGTTTTATTCATCTTTCAAGGTCTTAGCTGGATTTAAACGAATCGTTGCCAAGGCCTTATAACTTGTGGTGACAATGCTCAACGCAAGCGCACCCAAACAAGCAATGACAAAAACCCACCATTGGAGGTCAACGCGATACTCGTAGCCCTCCAACCAGCCCTTCAGTGCCAAGACTGCCAAAGGAATGGCGACCATACTGGCCGTGACAACCAGTGCAACAAATTCTTTTGAGATCAATCTCCAGAGATGAAATACCGAAGCACCAAGGACCTTGCGAATTCCTATTTCTTTGGTTCGCTGCTCTACCATAAAGGAAGCCAGACCAAAAAGCCCTAGGCAGCTGATAATGATCGCAAAGGAAGAGAAGATGCTTGTGAGGGATCCAATTCTTTTGATGGATTGAAATTTGCGATCATGCGCATCACTGACAAATTCAAATTCAAATGGAACCCCCGGATGAACACTTTCATAGATCTCCGCTACTTTGCCAATCGCTTCAATTTCAGAGACTTGATCATTTAATCGAAGTAGTGTAAAGCTTCTAAAATGCTCTGGGATGAAAAAATAGAAAGTTGGTCCAATGTTCTTAAAGGGAGAGTCTACCAGTAGGTCTTTGACAATACCAATAATCCTGTACGAACTTCCGTGCCAGTTTACTTCTTTCCCTAAAGGATCGGCTAGCCCGATGGAAGCTGCTGCCGTTTCATTGAGGATTACGCCGGTAGAGTCAGTGACAAAGTCGCGATTGAAATCCCTGCCTGCTACAATTTCCCAGTTGATCATTCTTCCAAAATCGTGAGATACATAGATGGTATTGATCATGGGAGTGAAGGCAGGATCTTTTCCCACCCAATCGAGATCATTGCTCATCATCCAGGTCTCTGTTAAGGGATTGGAGGACTCTGCATAGTGAGTGATGATGCTGGAGCGCTTAAGCTCATCTTCAAATAGGCGGGGAGAAGTTCCGGGAATGGAAATGGTGCTTTTGGTATCATAGCCTAGTGGCCGATTGATGGCATGGTCGATCTGCTGACTTATTACAATGGTGCCAATGATCAGCGCGATGGAAATGGAGAATTGGAAAACCACCATGAGCTTTCTAAGAACCGAGGCGGTCAACTGACTTTGATAGATGCCTTTCAAAACTTGAATTGGTCTGAACGACGAAAGGTAAAGTGCTGGATAGCTGCCGGATAAAGTCCCTACCATCAATACAAGCCCGGCACCTAGGGACCAGTACTGCCATGAACCAATGGGAAGACTCATTTCTTTGTCGGTCAAATGATTAAAGTACGGCATCAGTAAATAGGCTACCCCAGTGGCCATTAGGAAGGAGAGGAACACCAGCAAGGCTGATTCTGTCATGAATTGCATAATGAGCTGGGAACGAAGGGAACCGATGGATTTACGAATGCCCACTTCTTTTGCCCTCCGGATAGACTGTGCTGTACTTAAATTCATGAAGTTTATACAGGCCAGCGAAAGCACGAGCAATCCAATGATGCTAAACCACCGAACATACACAATGCCACCACCCGAACGTACACCATTTTTCCAGGAGGATCTTAAATGCCAATCCTTCATCGGATGAAGAAATACGGCATTGTTTTCATTTTGGGCTTCAACAGGAAGATGATCATTGATCGTACTTTTTATTCTCTCATTGCTATTTTCAATAGAAGAAGGATCATGTATTGTAGCATAGAGTTGGTACATGTTGAATTCCCAATTTGCTTCATTCGCGCTTTCTTGCATCCAATCATTGCTAGCCACATAGTACTCCAAAGAAGCAATGAACTCAATACCATTGAAACTACTCGTTCTTGGGATGTCATCGTAGATCCCCCGTACGATCATGTTAAGGTAATCGCCTAAGATGACGGTTTGATTCATCGGGTCGTTTTTACCAAAAAGTGCATAAGCTGATCTTCTAGAGAGAAGTATCGCCGCTTCTTCTTTAAGCGCATCCTTGCTGCCATTGATCATTTGAAGCGACAGGACGTGAGGTGCTTCGGATTCCATCAAAACTCCGGCAAGGTTGAGTGCATCCTCTTCATGTGAGACGGACGCGTCCCAGTTGGAGGCCATCACAATATGTTGGAAGATATCATCATGCTTTTGCCGTAGTTCCGCCGCCAACGGGTAGGGCACAGCTCGTGGCACATCGATGTTTTCATGAAATACGCGCTTTTGCCGCACTTGTACTACGTTGTCAAAAGCTGCATTGTCCTTGTCCCAAGACCATTCATCGTACACCCAAAGTCCGATCATAACAGTGACCAACAGGCCAAGAACAAGTCCACCTATATGAATGAATGCAATCTTTTTCTGCCTTAGTTGGTTTCTAAAAGCGACTTTAATGTGGTGTTTAAACATGCCGTAGTTATTGATTCTAAGAGATCCTTCAAATTTTCTGATGATACCAGGACGAAAAAGCATCAACACATCCAATGTCAGCAACCATTTTGCAGGTCTGCCTCGTCCGATCCTTTTTTCGAAGCGTTCCACCAAGTCTCCCTCGATATCTTCGACGAAATAAGGGTCGCAGAACCATCGAAAGAAACGGAGCGCAAGTTTCGGGGGAGCCTTTCTACTCATGAGTTAGCTAGAAAATTTTAGAATGAACTCCGGAACGGCACTCCATAGCCCCATTCGTTGTTCTTTGGTGTCCTGTAACATTTGTTTCCCTGTAGAGGTCAGATGATAAAACCTCTTTCGTTTTCCGCCTCTGATGGCTGTTGATTCGCCGAGTTGCGAAGTGAGGTAGTTTTTCTTTTCTAGTCTCTTCAACACAGTCTGAAGTGCGCCAATACTGACCGACCGCTTAAGTCGAGTCTCCATTTCTTCAATGATGGAGAATCCATACGCTTCGTCCTGTAGAATGGCTACGGTCAACATAACGATTTCTTCGAATTCTCCTAGGTGATGTTTTCCCATGTGATTAATATTTACCTTAAATGTAGTATTAATTTTTGTTATATACCTTAATTGTAGTTTTAATGTTTCAAATTTTCGAAAAAAAAAGGGAATGTGGTCATTATTCGGACGGTACTTCTAGGTTTTTGGTGATTAGAGCACATTTTTGCTTTATGCTAAGACTAAGAGTCGGTGGAGTGGCAGAGCATTACAATCTGCCTTGGCATCTTTTGAGAGAATCTGATAAACTAAGACAGATTGGAATCGAAATGGTGTGGCAGGATTGTCCCGGAGGAACCGGAGAGATGACACATCTCCTTCGGAGTAATGAACTGGATATTGCTGTGCTTTTGACGGAGGGAATCATTGCTGATAAACTAAAGGGGGGTGATTCCAAGATTTTGAAAGTTTTTGTCAAAAGCAGCCTGGAATGGGGTGTTCATGTCCCAGAGAACGTTGAGACACTTGCTGGGCCTAGTCAGGTTTCGTTCGCAGTAAGTAGGATGGGGTCCGGTTCCCATTACATGGCTTCTCTATATGCAGATAAAGCCGGGATTCCTCGACGCAAATTGAAGTTTGTTGAGGTCGGCTCCTTAGAGGGGGCAATGAAGGCCTTTGATGAAAAGTCTGTCGATGCCTTTCTATGGGAAAGATTCACAACTGAACCTTACCTGGAGCGACACGATCTAAAGCGAATCGACAGTATTTATACACCTTGGCCATGCTTTGTCGTTGCAATCCGTCCTGCCATATATGCGAAACATCGGGAAGAGATTGAGGAATTACTAAATGAGGTCTTGGAACGAGCAGCAATCTTAAAACAAGAGCCAAATGCAATCGAGATGATCGCTGATCGATACGCCCTACCCATTGTGCGTGTTGCCCAATGGTTTGAGCAGGTAGATTGGGGATCTGGGGAAAATCTTTCTCCTACAGAATTGGAAACCGTCGTTTCCAGCTTGAAATCTCTTGGTGGGTTCTCTTCGGAAATCGAAGCGTTTTATTCCGAAAAACGCGAGCCAGAGGCATTTCTGACGGCATAGCTTAGTCTACTTTCCAAAACTTTTTGTTGACCTTGAAAACTTGTTTTCGCCTTGCTTTTGAAAACAGATTTTTAACGACACCATGGTACACTTCAATGGAATCTCCACTCAGTGCGATGACAATGAGTGTTAAGGTAAAGTCAGCCTTGTAGCTATACGCTTCAAAGATCTGGATCATCAAAAATGAAAAGAACGCCAGCTCAATCAATTGGAACACCTTTGTGATGCCGTCATACCATTTAGGTAGAGAAGCATACACAATCTTGAAAAGGAAGACATTCAACAGTCCAATGAGGATCGCCAAGATCACCCCCGCATTCTCTGGCATCTGATCGATGTAATCTTCGTCCAAAATCATGGAGACAATGTTTGCATGCACCACACCACCAAACATATCGTGCTCGGCTTTGCCCACATAATTTTTATTGAGGGGTGTGAAATACCGGTCTTCATTGGTGTTGGGATCTCCCAAGTAAGCCCCCAAATGGCACATGATCACGATTTTATCTTTGAGCAGATCTTCCGTGAAGTTCTCTTCGAAAATATCGTGCACATCCAAGACAAAGTACTTTCCGCCGTACTGCGACGAAACGTAGCTGATCACATTTCCTTTGTAATTGATAGTCTCAATGTTGTTTCCTCTGGCCAGAAACCTTTTTGTCTTTGCGGAGTCGAAAGCCATGGCCATTTTCACAGACAATGCATAGTGCGTTTCTCCTTCAATTTCCTCGTGAGTCAAGAAATCCCGACACATCTTCAGGTCTTCCTGCGAAACCGCGTTGGTCAGTAGATCCACAAAGCCTAGATGGTTGTCTTGCTTCAGATGGAGCGGAGGTTGGAGGGGAGGAAGCACATTTTCCTCAAAGTCATATTGAAGGTTCTCCGCTAAGACGATATTGTCCGTTTCACTTAAAACCCGTACCAGGGCACTGTCCTCCTCCCAGGATCTCTCAAAATCAAATGTAGCATCTAGTCCAATAACTTTAGGGTTGTACTGATTGATGATTTCGATCTGCCTGGCAATTCCTTCCCTTGGTATCACCCCAAAATTGACCATTACAATGCGTTCATCGGCGATTGGGTCGTCTTGCAGTTGTGAAAAGACGATATCCATGAGCTCAAAGTCGGCGAACATCTCGCCAATGGGATCAAAAAACTCAAACACTTTAAAATAGGTGACGGTCGAAAAAAGGCCCATAAGGCTAAAAATGAAAGCCGTACAAAGGAATGTATCGAGTATGAATCTTCTCATTGGTTGGTGAAACGGTTACGAAGTAGCTTTACAGTGGAATGAAGATAACAATAAAAACCCTATTTGGCTTTGAAGAGGTTCTGGCTAGGGAAGTGGAAGAACTTGGTGGAGAGCACATTGAAAAGATAACACGAGGGGTCAAATGCGAAGGAAATCCCGCATTTCTCTACCGAGCAAATCTGGCCTTGCGAACCGCAATGAAGATTATGGTGCCTATTCACTCGTTCCATGCAAAGAATGAAGAGCAGCTGTATGATCGAATGATGCAATTTGATTGGTCACATTTTTTAGATGTAGACCAAACCTTTGCAATTGATACGGTAGTCTTCTCTGAAATTTTCACACACTCCAAATTTGTGGGTTACAAGTGCAAGGATGCCATCGTAGACCAATTCAGGAACAAATACAGACGAAGACCTTCCATCGACACGGATCATCCTGATGTCCAACTAAACGTCCATTGCGCAAATGATTTTTTCACCATCTCCATGGACAGTTCAGGCTCCGCCTTGAATCAGCGGGGCTATCGGGAAGATGGGCACCGAGCGCCCATGAATGAAGTGCTCGCTGCAGGAATGCTTACCTTGTCCGGCTGGGATAAGAAGTTGCCACTCCTTGACCCGATGTGTGGCAGTGGCACGATTCTAGTCGAAGCGGCAATGATGGCCATGAATATGGGTCCAAATCTCAAGAGGAAAGAATTTGGCTTTAGAACCTGGCCTGAATATAGCCCGATTCTATTCAACAATGTATTGGCTGAAGAGCAGTCGAAAGTTCGAAAGCCCCAAATTGACCTGACCGGAATAGACATTGATGAAAACGCAGTGCAGATGGCTAGAAAATCCTTGGGAAAAATTGGGCTTCGCAGGGAAGTTCGAATCAAGACCATGGATTTCCGAGATTTCAAACCCATCAATGATCAGGGAATCATTGTGACCAATCCACCGTACGGGGAGCGAATTGGTGAAGATATTCTGAACTTTTACAAATCCATGGGCGATGCCTTTAAGAACAATTTTAAAGGGTATGATGCCTGGCTGATCAGTTCCAATAAAAAAGCCCTTAAGCAAATTGGACTTAAGGACTCTGATCGAATGACATTATTCAATGGAAAACTGGAATGTGATTTTTCACACTACCAGCTTTACTAGACATCTTTTAGCGGATACTTAGTTCTCCCAGGGCTTTTTGTTTTTTGCCTTAGGACCTGTGACGCGTGTTCTCGGTTTGGTCACAAATGCTTTCGTGGGCTGTTCCTTTTCTACTTCCCACGTTTTATGGTTTTTGAAGCTTGGGCCTTTAAGACTTTTTAAAGATGACTTCTTCACCACGACCATCTTTGGCGTTTCCTTCATCCATGGTTTGAAGTTCTTGGCCTGTGGACCTTTTAATTCTTTGGGGTTCTGTGCTGCAAATAGTATGGACGACACTAGCAGCGCAACAGCGAAACTAATACTCTTCATAATTGGGGTTACATTAATGTTGTTATAACAATTAAACGGAGGTTAAGCCAATATTGTTCGTCCGTTCCGCTTAAAACGAAAGCCTGATCAATTGGGCATTCCCTACCTCCGGGGCTACGATGACAATCAGATTTGAGTATTCACTTTCACTAAATTGAGCGAACCTTTCTTCACCAAGAAGGGCATTGGCCAAGCCAGGAATCGTATTTGAATGGCCTGAAATTAACACTGTACCTCCTTGATGCCTTGCTTTAAGTTCTTCAAGCCATGCAGCACCGGCCTGTGGATCATAGGTTTGTATTTGAAGCTTTTGCTGATCTGCAAGTGGCTGGAGGGTTTCTTCTGTGCGGGTGAAGGGGGTCGAGTACAATGCTGAAACCTGTTGCTTTTGAAGCAATGTGGCCAGGTTTGCGGCACGTTGATAACCAAGCTCATTTAATGGGGGATTTCGAGTGCCGTCGTTTGCTTTCTCTGCGTGACGAACCAAGATAAATGTTGTAAGCTCCTGGCTCCAAGAAGTAAAGCATATCAGGGTACATAGAAGTAGGAATATTATTTTTTTGTTCATAATCACACTAATTGAGGGTTTACAGGGTCTTTGCTTGTAACTAACATGACAAGTTAACCAATCGATGAAACACCCGATCATTTTGAGCCTTTGGATGCTGGTCTTTTCAAACCTGTCCTTCGCACAACCAGCAAGGTTTACCATCAGTGGGTATGTCAAAGAGGAGGTAAGTAATGAGCTATTGCCCGGGGTTACGGTGTTCATCCCGTCGCTCAACACAGGGATTGTTACTAATGGGTATGGGTTTTATTCGATGACCCTCCCGGAGGGAGATTATGAACTCATCTACACCTACGTTGGATTTGAGGGTATAAAGCAGCCCGTTTCTTTGACAGAAGATGTGGTGATAAATCAGTTTTTGAAACCTTCAGTGCTGGCGCTTGAAGAGGTGGTAGTGAGTGCGGAGCTTCTGGAAAAAGTCAGTGAGAATACGCAAATGAGTACACTGAAGATGTCTACTAAGAATGTGGAAAATATTCCTGCATTACTTGGCGAGAAGGACGTCTTCAAAGCGCTGCAATTGATGCCTGGGGTGCAATCTGGAAGCGAAGGAACAAGTGGATTGTATGTGCGAGGAGGTGGTCCGGATCAAAATCTCATGATTTTGGACGATGCAATTGTCTACAATGCCAGTCATTTGTTTGGCTTTTTCTCCATCTTCAATGGTGATGCGCTGAAGTCCATTGAACTGCACAAAGGCGGATTTCCTGCCCGGTTTGGGGGTCGGTTATCTTCCGTGATCAAGTTGGACATGAAAGATGGAAACAAGGAAGAGGTCCATGGAAAGGTGGGCGTGGGTTTGATTTCTTCTTCTCTGCTATTGGAGGGGCCTATCAATAAAGGAAAAACATCTTACATCGTCAGCGCGCGAAGAACCTATATAGACGTATTAGCGGCCCCCTTTGTCTTTGCCAGTGGCACTGATGAACGTGGTGGTTACTATTTCTATGATCTCAACGCCAAGGTAAATCACGAGATCGACGACAAAAACAAGCTGTATGTAAGTGGATACTTCGGCCAGGATCGTTTTTATGCCAGGACTAGAGGTGAGGCCTTTAAGGCAAGTCTTAGTTGGGGCAACGCCTCATCCACCCTTCGATGGAATCATCAGATTTCCAAGAAGTTGTTTAGCAATACCTCCTTGATTCTGAGTCGATATCAGTTTAGGATCCGGGAGGAGGATGAAGATTTTGAGTTGCGCTATAGCTCCAGTATTCGGGATATCGGCTTAAAATATGACGTGGATTATTTTCCATCGATCAATCACGCCATCAAGTTCGGCGCACAGGTGACTAATCACAAGTTTATACCCAGTGCATTGGTCTTGGAGGAAGAAGGTGCATCGGAAGACATTGACGAGGCAGATAAGTATAATACGCTTGAATCAGCCATCTACGTCGAGGATGATATGCGCCTCTTCTCGAAGCTTAGCGCAAATGTTGGCTTCCGACTAAGTCATTTTACGCACAGTAGCCAAACGTACGTCAATCCAGAACCTCGGATATCCCTTGCCTATATGGTGGGAAGAGATTTCTCCGTCAAAGCATCTTATGCCCGCATGAATCAGTATGTTCATCTACTCAGCAATTCCGGAATTGGGTTACCCACTGACTTGTGGGTATCTTCTACCGATCGTGTCCGGCCACAATCCTCCCAGCAGGTTGCCTTGGGCCTGGCCAAAGACCTGTCAAACGGCCTCTCAGTAACGCTCGAGGGTTATGCAAAACGATCAACGGACGTCATCGCCTATCGCGACGGTGCCAGCTTCCTGCTGCTTGATGACCCGGAAGGAGCCGAGACCATTCCATGGGAAGACAACATCACCTCTGGGAGCTCGGACTCCTACGGGGTGGAGTTGTTTTTGGAGAAAAAGGTTGGCGACTTTACGGGTTGGTTGGGCTATACTCTTTCCAGGACTACCATGCAGTTTGATGAGTTGAACTTCGGCAGGGAGTTCCTGGCTCGATTTGATCGAACGCATGATGTGTCTTTGGTGGGTGTCTATACCATTTCTGAACGGATGACGCTTTCGGGTACGTGGGTGTACGGGACAGGTAACAATTTTACGCTTCCCTTAAGAACCTTTCGGACAACTTGGGATCGTTTTGGTAATTCAGGTAGTTTTTTCGGCGAGTTTGATGATATCCCAGAGCGCAACAATTTCAGAGCGGAGGCTTACCACAGATTAGACTTGAGTTTGCGAATTTCCAAGCAAAAGGAGAAGGGGTTAAGAACCTGGGAACTTAGTGTCTACAATGCCTACAATCGACGGAATCCATTCTTCTACTACCGAGACATAGAATTTAATACCCAAACGAACCGATCCACAGGTGTCTTAGTAAAGCAAAGCCTTTTCCCACTACTCCCTTCTATCAGATACACTTTTGAATTCTAAACCATGAAACGTTTCAACTTTCTTTTGTGTGCTTCAATGCTTATGCTGTCTTGCGAGGAGATCGTCACTCCGCCTGAAATCGAGAACATTGAAGATCTTCTGGTCGTCAACAGTATACTCAATCCCTCGGATTCTCTCTATTACGTAGAAGTGACATGGTCCAATCCATCTTTTGGCTTACTTCCTGACTTCGAAGATGAGTACGTTACTAATGCTGCAGTTACCATTACCGATGGAACTTTGCTTGGAGTATTCTCATACGAGGAGGAGAGGCGAAGGTACGAGTTGGATGCAGCCACTTTCCCAATACAAGCTGGGTCTACGTATCGGTTAGCGGTCTCAGCAAATGGGCAAGAGGCATTTGCTACCGTAACCACCAAAACGGAAGTCCCTTCTGTGGAATCGTTTGAATTTCGCGATAACCGGGATCTTTCTGTGAGCTGGAGAGATATTGAGGGTTCAGAGGACTATTACAGTGTGCGAGCTTTTTTGAAGCGTGAAGAACAGGACTTCATCAACCTTATTCCTTACTTCTTTGATTCAGGTTTTATTTCTGACCGAAATCGAGATGGGTCCATTCTTCAAGATCTTGGTGAGGGGTTTGAATCTACGCGTAGTCAGGATACACTTTTAATTACAATCTACAGTTTCAATGAGCTCTATGTGGACTATTTCGAGATTTTAGAGAATTACATTGGCGATGATCCGTTTTCCGAACCTGTTCAGCTGCCCTCAAATATCGAGGGAGGATTGGGAATTTTTGCCATTGTACAACAGTCTGATTTCAAGATGAGGGCACGATAGTACCCTCATCCAGTTTTTATTGATTAGTTGGGGTTCAGAGTCGCGTCAATTCGCTTTTGCACATCTTGCAAATGAAACCGTGAGGTTGCATCGTTTTGCCTGGAAATCCCATTGCTCACATCTCGTTCAAGTCGAGTGAGCGTTGCTCTCGCTATCGAAGGAATATCTGAGTTTGCAAATTCTTCCTCCTCAAGATTGAGTAACTCATCCAAACGATCAAGGTGTTCTTTTTGAAGATTTCTACGGTAGGTATCGATCTTCCTGCCATTGTACAACTCCCCCCAGATACCTTGCCGCAGATCGCCAAAAAGTTCAATCATTGTGTAAGCATCGGTTCCATTGAGTGCTTCGTTCTCGACCAGTCTCATAAGCATCTCCTCTTGTGTCAAGCGATTGAGAATTCTTACCTGCATGGCACGCATCCGATCGACCAATCCATCTTGTTGAATTCGTCCCAGAATTTCCGCATCCACCAGCCATGCCGGAGTGGCAAAAAGCTGATCATTGAGGAATTTTACCGCTCGCTTTTGCTTTTCCTTGTCCACGTGTGTGTAGACTGCTCCATCCTGATCGGAAGTCTTATAGTACTCGTAGACTCCTCCAACATTGGATACGACATGACCCGTATAGCGATTGAGTTGAGCAACAACATTCAAATACAGTTCTCTAAGGTCGTCATAGTTCTCTCCGTCTTCTAATGTCCACTCCATTAACCTGTCCAGGATGCGTTTGAGATTTCGAATACCCAGTTCGCTGGCCACCATTGCATCGTCACCGATATCCTCGGTTTGTGCGGTAGGATCCACAGGCAATCTTCTTTGTCTTCCGTACCGATAAACAGGATTGTCTGCCCTTTCCTTTATCCATTCATTCAAGGTGTCCTCTTCATCCTCAGGATTGGTGACGTTTGGGATTGGCCGATACCCATAGATTGTGGTCCAAAAGTCATACTCCCCAACTTTTGGAAAGAAATTGGTGACACCGTCTTCCGGCTGGGCCACATAGTTAAATCGAGCATAATCCATGATCGAAGGTGCCACACCATGCGTGTCTGTAAATTCCTTACTACGAAGTTGCGCAACAGTGTAAGCAGGAGAGGCACCCATATTGTGTGGATAACCAATCGTATGTCCGACCTCATGGGCGGACACAAATCGAATGAGTTCACCCATGATTTCATCGTCAAATTGGGTTTTGCGAGCGTCTGGATTGACTGCTGCTGTCTGAATAAAAAACCAGTTTCTCAGCAAGTTCATGACATTGTGGTACCAAAGAATATCACTTTCCAAGATTTCGCCCGTACGTGGGTCATGTACGTGAGGACCTTGGGCATTTTGAATGTCTGTGGCAATGTACCTTATTACCGAATAGCGAACATCTTCGGGACTCCATTCCGGATCTTCCTCCGGAGTTGGTGCGTCTTTGGCCATGATGGCATTCTTGAAACCTGCTGCTTCAAAAGCCACTTGCCAGTCATTGACACCCTGCTTGAGGTAGGTTCTCCATTTTTTCGGAGTGGCGGGATCAATGTAATAGACGATGGGTTTTACGGGCTCAACCAGTTCCCCACGGTTGAAAGCATCCCAGTCCTTTGGCTCTAGTCTCCAGCGGGTTATCAATCTTCTGGTGGCTGCTTTTTGCTCATCCGAACTGTAGTCTACCTGTCGCAAGGAGAAGAAGCCAACCCGTTCATCATAGAATCTTGGAACCATGGGTTCTTCGGGCAGGAGTATCATGGATTGATTCATTTCCATGGAAAGCGTCTGCGTCAGTCCGTTGGCAGGAAGCTCATCACCTTTATAGGTAAGAATGTGTCTTACCTCCACATTCTCTGGAAAAGACTTGACAGAAGTGATCAATGACCTGCCCTTGTCGATTCCTTTGATCTTGAAACGTTTACGTTCTGAATCTCTTAATCCACCTAACATCGGTACGTCTTTGGCAAAGAAATCCGTAACCTTAATGACATACGATGCCGAATCCGAACGCATCGTTTCTAGTGCAAACGATTCAATTACAGGTTCGAAGTTGTTATTTTTTACTGAAGTGTAGATGGGTTCATTTTCATCAGCAATGTTGTTAAATGACACAGAGCGCATCAGAATTTTATTCCCGTTTTTTTGGAATCGAATTACTTGTTGTGGGCGAGATTTCATGCCTGCCCCACCAAAATTGATCCCTTTTACATGGCCAGCAATTCGAGATACAATCAGAATTTCTTTCTCAAGTAGCTCAGCGGGAATTTCAAAATAAAAGTCATCACCTACGCGATGGGAGGTGATCAGGCCTTCATCCGTTACTGCTTCACTCGTGATGACTTCCGAATAGTCTTTTAAGGCTCCCTTCTTTTTTTTAGGAGTCGATTGTTCTACTTCTTCACTTTTCTTTTTCTTCTTTTTCTGCGCAGCTAAGTCCGGTGCCAGCACCAGTGGCATCATCAGTGCTATTAGTAATAACTTTCTCATTTTTGGGGTTGTTTTTGGTTGCAACTTAAACAACCATATCACGAAAAGGATTTTCTTTTATTTGAGTGGTAAGGCTTCGTTGGTAGGCAATCGTACTTGTCATCTACATTTCATTTGCCGCAAGCTATTTCGTTCGTTCCGGGATTCTCGCTGCCTTCTTCTTATCACTCATAGCCGCTTTGTTTTCAGTGATTTGAACACTAAGAATTATTTTATTTCAACTGTACAAAACCCAGGGGGTTGATCGTCAGTACACAAAGGAAGGAGTCATTTGATTTTCCCTAACTTTTCAAGAACGAGAGTAAAATGCTATGAGATTAGAGCACATATTCGTAGGAAGACCTGTCGAGGCGGAATTTAACGGTAAGACGATAAAAACCAGTATCTTTAAGTACCCTGTTGAGGGTTCGGTAAGGGTCGAAAAGACCAATATTGAAGGAGATCAACAGGCAGATCTGACCGTACATGGTGGCGTTGATAAAGCAGTGTACGCTTATCCCCTAGAGCACTATGCCTTTTGGAAGGCAATGCGCACTGATCTTGAGTTTTATCCTGGGATATTTGGTGAAAACCTGTCGGTTTCTGGGATGAGTGAGCAGGTTTGCATTGGTGATGTATTTAAGATAGGTGAGGCAGTCCTTTCCGTTACGACGCCAAGGATGCCATGCTATAAACTCGGTATCAGAATGAACGATGCAACGATGGTAAGAGATTTTATGAAAGCCGAAAGGAATGGGTTCTACTTCAAAGTATTGGAAGCCGGTGAAATTGAAGCCGACCTACCGATTACCAAAATTTCTTCAGATGGCTATGGTTTGAGCGTTGCAGAGACTATTCAGCTCTACACGACAAGAAACACTGATGCCGGATTACTCAAGAAGGCGGTGGATTCACCAAGTCTTCCTGCGGATTGGAGGGACTTTTTTGAGGTTCGACTGAGAAAATTGGGCTCAAAGGAATCCTCTAGGTGATTAAAGCGTTTACTTATTTCACACTTTAGCAAACAACTACAGATGGTCTACAACGGAAAAGAAATTGAATTCCCCGCCTTGATGCAAGTAAGCTTTTTTAAGCTTATTGAAGCCTTGGAATCGCAGGCGAAAGGGGATGACGCGATCGGTGCGACGTATGCCAACAGTCTCCTTGAGGAAGTCAAGAAATATCCTGAGCTACGAGAGGGAATAAGCGACTTAAGTAAAATACAGAAGTACCAAAAATCCATTGAAGTGCTTTGTGCACCGCTCTTTCCCCAGGTTCTGACGACCAATGAGATAAAGATACTGACGCCACCGTTTTACTTTGAACCGATTCATACATCCAAGCGCTTTGACAGCATCATCGAATCATCCGGTGAGCCATTCAACTTTATGATGAAGGATGTAGATGAGGACACCTTCTACTTGTATTGCTGCTACTATATTCTTGGAAGTTACTATGGCTATCCTATGGGAAGCTCTGCACCTCAATTGTATGAGATAAAAAACAAGGTTCAGGGGTTCAACAGGGTCTATAAGATGCTTATCAACGCAGATATGTCAGAGTTCATCCCGACGGACAAGGCAGTTGAGATCACGCAGGAAGACTACGAGGAGTTGATGGAGAACTTTGGTGATATGAAGGTCTGGAAGAAAAAGTTCCCTCCCAATAGTTGGATCATGCGTGGAATCAATATCGTGAACTTTGTGGATGTAACACCGGATCAGTCCATTAATTCGATCACCTCAAGTCTACTTGTTTATGATCCAACGTCTTTTGAACGGATCAAGGAGAATATTCGAAAAATGCTCAACGACAGCTCGTTGTATATTGGGGTTATCAATTATGAAAATGGCAGGTTGGAGGCCATGAAAGATGCGGCAGTCGAGAGCTTACTGCTTGCACATGGAGAATCCATGTCTGCAGAAGAAGATTTGTGTCAGTTTCTAAATCAAATGCTGATCGGAAATCAGGAGCCAATTGTGGTGGTGGATAACCGAAGAGCAGATATGCTGGGGTCAAGCCATTTTGCAAAGAAGCTCATGGACTCCAACTTTCAGAGTTATTTAATTGTGCCAGTAGTGCATGAGGGAGAGTTGTTGGGATTTTTCGAGCTTGGATCACATGAGCGATTTAAACTCAACAAAGGGACACTTTACAATCTCGATCTGGTGATGCCGATTTTTGGCATGGCAAAGAAGCGATTCCGGACCGAAGCTCAGAATCTGGTAGAAGCCATCATTCAACAAGAATGCACCACAATCCATCCTTCGGTTAAATGGCGATTTGAGCGAGAGGCACAAACCTTTATGCAGAAACAATTGGAAGGTGGAAATCCGGTTTTTGATGACATTGTCTTTGACCATTTATATCCGCTGTATGGTCAATTGGACATTAAAGGATCTTCCGAACGGCGAAACAAAGCAGTGAGTAAGGATCTCATCAAACAGCTTAAGGCGGCCAAAAGTGTTATTGAAGGTGCGCATGACACCCACAGTCTACACATCTATGAAGAGCTGCTGTTTCGAATAGATGGCTTCATTGCAGAGCTTAAAAATGACCTGGCTGCTGGCAGCGAGCATAAGATTTTGGCATTCCTCAAAAGCGATGTTTATCCTGTTTTTGATTACCTCAAAAAGAACAAGCGACAGCTTAAGCTGTTAGTGGAAAATTATTATGCCATGCTGGATGAAGAGCATAAAACGGTTTATGAGGAGCGGAAGACTTATGATACCAGTGTCAATCGAATCAATCAATACCTCGCTTCATATTTGGATAAAAAGCAGGAGGAGGCTCAGGCGATGTTCCCGCACTATTTCGAGCGGTACAAAACGGATGGGGTGGAGTTCAACATGTACATTGGTGGCTCCATTACCGAGGATAGTCTATTTGATTTGGTTTACGTAAGAAATCTTCGCTTATGGCAGCTTCTGGTCATGTGTGAAATGGAAAACGAGTTTCAGGTGATTCGAAAGGAGCTCAATTCTCCGATCGAAATAGCTTCCTTAATTCTGGTTTACAACACGCCAATTTCAGTTCATTTTCGGATGGATGAGAAAAAATTCGATGTGGAAGGTGCTTATAATGCCCGGTATGAGATCATCAAGAAGCGCGTGGATAAGGCACACATCAAAGGAACCAATGAACGAATTACCCAACCGGGAAGCATTGTGATCGTGTATTCGCAGGAATCCGATGCCAATGAGTACCGAACCTACCTGGAGTTCCTGATCGCCAAAGGATACCTCAAGAATGAGATTGAGGACCTACCATTGGAAGATTTGCAAGGGGTACATGGGCTGCGGGCATTACGGGTGCCAGTAAACTACGCACAGGGAAACCTGACGGTGGATGATTTTATTAAAGAAATTGAGGCCAATGTTGAATAGTTGCATAAAACGAAACTATGTACTACTACCTAGTTTCAAGTAGTCATTTTTATTACAATAATTCCAACATATTTATACTTTTGTTACGTATTTGATAAAGAAATAAATTAAAACGATCATTTCGTTCAATTTATCGAATGTTAAAACGCTAAGCCCATTTCATGCGTAGCTTTATTTGACAACCAATTAAAGCTATGAATCTCAAAACAACCATCAAAAGAACATTTCTCACGGTCTGCTGTCTTATTTTCGTCTATGCAGGACTTGCATCCTCCACACGAACTGGAGGGTATCTAACCTATCACTACGACATTAAAGTGGCGATGGAAGAGGAAGATTATAAGAAGGCCAAGTTGCTAGTGGAATCGCTACTACCCGTTTTAGCCTCTGATATCGCTTATAGTCAAGCAACGCTTGCCGATGAGGATGATGAGTACTTTGTAGAGAAGTTAACCTCAAAAGTTGAACGTCAGCAGGAGATACAACAAATGTTGCAAGATTTCCTCGGTGAAAAAAGGAAGAATCTTTCCAACTTTGATTCGTTGGATGTTATCCGCGAACTGCGAAGGCTAAGCATTAAGCCCAAGGAACGCTAGGTTTTATTTAGAAATACTTTATCAGAAGATCGATCATGAAATTCTTGAATTTAGAATAGGGTGGATAAACGGTTTTTACCACCGTCAGCCCGCGTCTTTGATGGAGCACTGCTTTTTCATTGGTAAAGGCAAGAAAGCCAGCATGACCATGAGATTTTCCAATGCCACTGTTGTTTACTCCACCAATCGGGAGGTGGGGATTGCCAAATTGCAAGACCGTTTCGTTGATTGCCATCATTCCTGCGCTTGTGTTCTTTTGTATCAAGTCCATCATCTTCTTGCTCCGCGTGAATAAGTACAAAGCCAAAGGTTTAGGGCGTTGGTTGATGTAATTGATTACGTCATTGATTTCCCTGTAGGTGTAGAGGATAAGAATGGGGCCAAAAACTTCTTCGCTAGCTAGACGAGCCTTCTCACTAATACCCGAGACCAAGGTAGGGTGGAACGTAAGATCCTCTTTATTGAATGTACCTCCAAACTCTATTTTGCCTCCATCCTGGATTGCATCTGTGATTAATTCATGAATTCGGTCATAGTGCTTTTGGCTTACGATACTTCCATAGTTTTCTTTTTTGCCATAGATCTTCTGTGATTGGTGTGACAACTGTCTGACCAGCTCATCTTTGACATCTTCATGGACAAACAGGTAGTCGGGTGCAATGCAGACTTGTCCAGAATTTTGCCATTTACCCCAACTTATCTTGGCCGCAGCATCCTTAATGGCGGCAGTATCATCTACGATTGTAGGAGACTTCCCACCGAGCTCAAGGGTGACAGAAGTGAGATTCTTAGCTGCCGCGGTCATGACGATTTTTCCAACTTGAGGGCTCCCTGTGAAAAAGATGTGATCAAAAGGTAGTTTGAGCAGTGCTGTAGATTCCTGTACTCCGCCTAAGGCCACTTGAACCTCATTTTGTTCGAAAACCTCTTCGCACATTCTCTTGATCAGCCTTGCGGTATGTTCGGTGTACTCTGAGGGTTTGAGCATGACCGAATTACCGGCGGCGATGGCAGAGACTAGTGGGGCGATGCCCAGTTGAAACGGGTAGTTCCATGGGGAGATGATCAGACAACAGCCCTTGGGTTCATGAAAAACGTAGCAAGATGATCCTAAATACGGTAGGCTTGTGTTGACATGTCTTTTTGCTTTCCAGGCAGAGAGCATCTTTCTGGCTAGTCTGAGTTCCCCTAATACGACATAGATTTCGGTGAGATCCGTTTCTTGCGGGGGCTTATTTAAGTCTTTCTGAACTGCGGATTGGATGGCCTCTCGATTTTTCAAGATCCAATTCTCAAGCCTACGTAACTTTTGCTTTCTTTCTCTAACGGTAGATCTCCTGAGAATTAAAGACCTTTTCTGGAGGGTATCAAATTGATCAGCCAAGTTGACCTCAAGGGTATCATTCATCTCCTAAAATTAGTCAAGCGATGTGAGTCCAGGCATCATCGATTGATTAATACAAGAGACTACATTAATCAGTGACGACTTTTTGAGCTAAAGAGAGTGCATGGAATTCAGTTGTATTGTCATGTAAGCAATAGCCGACGTAGGTATTGGCTCCAAGTGACCGTAGACCTACTTCTCGAGAGTGATAGTTTTTGATAGCATAACCTTCTTTTTTCACGATTCGATCAATGCCCATATCCTGATCTAATTTCAAAATCATTGACTGACATTCGGTATGTTCGCTGGATTTAAACAGGAAAGTTCTGTCTGTGGTATCTATTACAAAAACAAAAGCCTTTGGAAGTATCCTAGAAAGCTTTGTGATTGCGTCATGAGTAGTATCAATCAACATTGCCTTTAGAGTTTGGTGAGATTTCAAGATGTAAGCTATCGAGGAAAATCACGTCAAAGTAGCGGTGATTTCACTCAACTTAAACTAAGTATATTGCTTAACACTAGGACTTCAGAAGGCCGATATTCATGGCTTTTTTTATTAATTCAGCCATATTTTTTGCTTCTAGCTTTTTCATGATATTGCCTCTGTGCGCCTCAACCGTTCGCTCACTGATAAACAGTTTTTCAGCAATTTCTTGGCTTTTTAAGCCGTCTGAAATGTCTATTAGAACCTCAAGTTCCCTTTTGGTCAGCTGTACCTCTTCCTTCTTTTTTTGATCTTCTTTGATGACCTTATATGAGTTGAGTGCGGTATCGATCACCTCTCGGCTGAAGTACTTGCCGCCATTCAGTACCTTGTTGATGGCGATGATAATTTCATCTGCCACGCTGTCTTTCACGACATAGCCACTGATATTGAAATTGAGTCCCTCCATCACATACTCTTCATCTTTGTGCATACTGAGTATGATAATCTGTATTTCGGGATACTTTTCGCCGATGATTTTCGCTGCTTCCAACCCTGTCATCTCAGGCATTGAAATGTCCATCAGGATCAGATTTGGAAGCATTCCAGAGTCGAGGGCATCAATGGCATGCTGTCCCCTGTCGAATTCAGCAATTATATCCAAGGAGTCTTCCTGGGCAATAATGCTACGAACACCCTTGCGAACCAATTCATGATCCTCGACAAGAAATAACTTATGCTTTGCCATTGGTCGGAATTTTTATGCGTATAAAGGTACCATTTCCCTTCGTAGATTCAAGGTCACACTCGGCATTGAGTACTTCTGCACGGAAGAGAATGTTTTGAATGCCGTGGTGTGAATCATTGTCGTCGTATTCTCCAACTTGAAATCCAACACCATCATCTTCAATGGTCATTTGAATATAGTCATCGAATCCATACAATTGAATGGTGGCTGTTTGGGCTTTAGAATGTTTGATGATGTTGGATATATTTTCCTGGACAATGCGATACAGATTGACTTTGTACTTTAGATCGAGATCCGGAATATCCTGTGATTGAAACTTAAAACTGATTTCGGAGGCATCGTTCGCTTGTTCGACGATTTTCTTAATACTCGATTCGATAGGGAAATCAACGATTCTTGAAGGGAGCAGGCCATCGGTCACTTTTCGCATTTCATCAAGGAACTGCTCGATCATGTCAATGAGACCCTTGCCAGTTTCTCCTTGCTTGACTGAAAGCTTGATCATATTAGCAATTTGCCCAACACCATCGTGGAGGTCTCTCGCAATTCGTTCGCGTTCTTTTTCCTGTCCCTCGATAAAAAACGAGAGCTTTTTAGTCTTGAGCGACTTGTCTGCCTCCCTGATTTTGACCCGCTCAGTAATATCTTTAAAAATGAACAAATGCAGAGCTTCGTCCAGATCGACCTTTTGGGTGTAGAAGTCTCCGTAGATCTCTTCATGCCCTCGGATGGTAAATTCATCATGCTCACGGTTCTGAATTTGATGTATATCGGAAACGACGTTGCCCTCCGGATCGATGAACTCTAAGAATTCTGAAAGGGGAGCATCCATGAGCACATCAAAAGACTGTTTGGTAATTTTTTCCCCGATGTAGTTCGTGTACTTGATCATGCCTGTGGCATCCAAAAGGAAGATTGCCTTGTCAATGGAATTGATGATTAGCTGAAAAAGCTCACTGTTTTCCTTGATCTTCTTCTCGGCTGTGGCTTTGTAAAGTGCCACATCGATATTGGAAAGAAGCTCCGCTTCATTAAAAGGCTTGACTACGTAACCATAAGGAAGGCTGATCTTTGCTTTTTGAATCGTCGGTTCATCCGTCAAGGCCGTGAGGAAGATGATGGGGATATCTATGGAATTCTTAATTTGAAAAGCTGCGTCAATTCCGTCTGACTGCGTCTCCATCATGATATCCATCAGAATCAAGTCAGGGAGTTCTGCTTTTGCCGCTTCCACCGCCTCACTACCGGAGTAAACGGAGCTCACTTCATGCCCACCGGATTTCAGCGCATGCACGATGTGTTGATTTACGATTAAAGAATCTTCTGCAACAAGTATTTTTCCCATGTCCCGAAGGAGTTTAGGTCAAGTATAAAAATTTTTAGGATATTACATGGCGTAAATACCTAAGAGGTTTTGACTTATGAAGGATTTATGTTTTGTTTCAAAAAGTCCAGATTTAGCGAATTATTTAGGGATCTTGTTAAACAACATTTGGCCTGATGAAACATGGAACTTGTCTAAAAAGTTTTCGAAAAGTGTTGATCTGGTGGTCTTCGATATCGAAACAAATGATTTTAGCGATTTTGTTTCCTATCAATCAGACGTTCCTATTCTTCTTTTTTGTCATCAGATCAAGCCGCTGGTACTACAGTATACAAAGAAGTACTACATAAGTGGCATCATCTCATTTCAAATGAGTGAGGAAGAGCTTAAGAAGACTTTTGAGGCGGTTTTCGAGAATGATATCTTTTATTCACATCAGATGGTTTCCATGCTTTTTTCCAATTCAATCAATGAGCAATCAGAACAAGTCTCGACGCTTACCGAGCGGGAAAATGAGATTTTAGTCATGATGATGGATGATCAAACGAACGAAGATATAGCTAGCAGTTTGCAGGTTAGTGTTCGGACGATCAATGCGCATAAGGGGAATATCATGAGAAAAGTTGGGGCTAAGACCACGAGCGGTTTGATCAAGACAGTGTTGGACTATTCTGCTATTTTGAAAACTCGACTCTAAAGCCGTTCTCCTCGTCCAGAGATATTTCTCCCTTCAACTGACGGACAAACGTCTTGATCATTGAAATGCCAATGCCAGTGGTACCTTCAAGGACGCCTTCAGGCACCTTCTCTCCGGTGTTGGTGACTGAGAGGAATAATCTATCGTTACCTGTTTTACTCAGTTTAATGTGTATTTCACCTTCCTCAACCTCCTTGAAGCTGTGCTTAAACGCATTGGAGACAAGCTCACTGACAATCAAGCCCAGGACGAGCGCATGATCAATGGACATGACTTCGGGTAACACGTCAATCTTCATTATTACCGATTTGATTCCGAGCAGAATTTCCAACTCTTTGGATATCTGGGTTAGGAAGCTACTAATATCGATTTCGGAAACATTATAGAACTTATGAAGCTTGTCGTAGATCACGGACATCGCTTTTATTCGGGTATTGATTCCCTCAAAAATCTCTTTTGATTCCTCATCTTTCAGGTCATACGCCTTTAAGGCCATGATAGAGGAGATCAGCTGCATGTTGTTCTTAACTCGATGATGTACCTCCCGGATGAGAATGTTTTTTTCCTCTAGTGAGAGTTCAAGTTTGGTTTGTAGCTTTTTGTCTTCAGTGATATCGTAAACAACACCAACAATGCCTTTGAGGTGATCTGAACCTGATCGAATGATCCGGGTGAAGGTTCTTAAAAACTTAATCTCCTCATCAATCAACACTTTTACTTCGGTTTCGATGAAACTGGTCCCTTGCTGAATCAATTCAAGATTGTGATCAATGAAGTTTTCATCATCTGCAATGATTTCATTTAGCTCTTTCAAACGATAGGGAGATGTTGCATTGGGAAAAATGGAGTACATCTGATCTTCCCAGAAAACTTCATCCATGTCCGCATCGTATTCCCAGACTCCCAGGTTGGCGATATCGGTTGAAAGTAAAATTCTGTCTGAGAGTTTCTTGATTTTATCTTCGGCTGTGCGTTGTTCGGTAATGTCCTGAACGGTGCCAATCATTTTGATCACGTTTCCTTGGTTGTCGGAAATCATTTTTCCTCTACCCGAGATCCATTTTAGCTTACTTGTCTTGAGATGGAAAATGCGGTAAATCTGAAAGAAGTCTTTGTTGTTTTGGATGCATTCTTGAAGATTTTCCATGAACTCAGCCAGATCATCCGGATGGATCAACTTCTTTGTTATTGACAGGTCTCTGTCGTCCTGGGCGAAACCCATAATGTGATCCAATTCTTGCGATGACTGGAAGGTTCCTGACTCAATATCCAGTTCATAGTTTCCAATTTTTGAAATTCTTTGAGACTCCAGAAGCTTGATTCGACTCTCCGTAAGGTCCTTCTCAATTTGCTTTTGATCTGTGATGTCGATCATGCCGGCAATGGATCTTTCAAAGTTGCCATCGGCATCGTACTCGGCAACGGCACCGAGCACTACATCGATGTAAGTACCTGACTTTTTCCTAAAGCTGTAGTTGACGTTTTTGATCTCTCCCTTTTCAAGTAGAATCTTGTGATTTCTATTTTGTTCTTCATGGAAGGATTCGTGGATAAAGAACTTTGGGGATTTACCGATGATTTCGTTGCGATCAAACCCCATCTTTTCAAGCCAAAAATCACTTACGCTAATAATTTTTCCTTCACGATCTACGGAATGCATCATGACAGGGGCTCTATTATAGATGTTGCGGTACTTTTTCAGTGAAGTTTCAAGGGCAATTTCAATCTCCTTCCGTGTGTTAACATTTTGAAATGAGATGACTGCACCTTTAGCACCTTGCAAGGGAGATATCTTAAGTCCGTACCACTTTCCGTCGCTTAGCGAAATCTGATGTTCAAAAAATGAAGAGTTGCCATTTAGGATGGCCATTAATGATTCTTCCAGACCTTTGAAGACGGGATGCTGTCTGATAAAGTGAAAAATAGAGATTCCAAGCGATATTCCCGCAATTTGTTCTTTCTCGAGATACCTTTGTAAGCTCTTGTTTAAGGTGAGTATGTTTCCTTCATCATCAATGACCATAATCCCCTCTCCTAACGAATCGAGGATTTGCTGATTCAGTGTTTCTGATGACGGCTGGGATTTTTTACTCACAATGGACTCAAAAAATTAGATTCTTTTACTCATTTTAGCAGATAGTTAAAATGACTAATTTAATATTGTGCATCTCCTCAAGTGGATGTAAGCGCTGAAATATATCTTTT
>CAZQJU010000010.1:0-62100 GCA_964593185.1 uncultured Roseivirgaceae bacterium | reverse complement strand
AGTTAAGTAAAGTGTTTTTGAGTAGTTGAGTTGGGGTATCCACGGGAGCGTGGGTACCCTTTTTTGTTTCCTAGCATCGGTGCTTATCAAGTTGTTAAGGTTCGTTAAAGATCTACTTGAACATGATCGCCATTAAAACCAATCCGTTTAAATTTCAGTATAAACAGTGTCAGAAAACGAAAAGGAAAATGAGTAAAAGAAATTTAATTGTAGCCATGATGTTCTCTTCCATCTTTGGAGGACTGGTGGCCATATTGGGATATTCGGTAATTGCGCCACCGCAGAGTACCATACAGCCTACCTCGAAGGCTGCTAATCCGGTTGCGCTTACCAACTATGTATTTGACTCTTCAGACTTTGTAGTACCGGAAGGTCTCAACTTTGTGTTTGCCGCTAAAAATGCAACCCCTTCAGTGGTGCATATTCGAACCAAGTATGAGGCAGGAATGCGTGCCAACAACCCATTCAATGATTTTTTCAAAGACTATTTTGGTGATCGATATGAGCGAAGGGGGTATGGTCAGTCCATGGGAGCTGGGTCCGGTGTCATTATCTCCGAAGATGGGTACATCGTAACGAATAACCACGTCGTTGACAATGCAAGCGAGATCGAAGTAGTACTAAACGATAATAGAAGCTATGAAGCACAGATCGTAGGTGTTGACGAATCGACAGATTTGGCTGTGATTAAAGTTGATCAAAACAACTTGCCAGCAGTCAAATATGGAAATTCAGAGTCCATCAACATTGGCGAATGGGTGCTTGCCATTGGGAATCCCTACGAGTTCAGGTCCACCGTAACTGCGGGTATTGTCAGTGCAAAGGGAAGAAACATCAACATTTTAGGAGGAGGAACGAGCATTGAGTCCTTTATCCAGACCGATGCCGCTGTCAATCCAGGCAATAGCGGTGGGGCGTTAGTAAACCTTAATGGAGACTTGGTGGGCATCAATACGGCTATCGCATCTCCTTCTGGCGCTTTTGCGGGCTACTCCTTTGCGGTACCGGTGACGCTGGTAAAGAAGGTTGTAGATGACTTGGTTGAGTACGGCAAGGTCCAAAGAGCGCTGCTTAACATCGCTATCACGGATGTAAATGCCCAAGTGGCTGAGCGCTTTGACTTGGATGTATTGCGCGGAGTGTATGTAAGTGGGGTGAACGACGGAGGCGCAGCAGATAGAGCAGGTATTGAAGAAGGCGATGTCATTGTAGCCATCGATGGAAAGGCAGTGAATAACGTTGCACAGTTGCAGGAAGCAGTGGCCATAAAGCGACCAGGGGATAAAATAAAGGTGAAATTTATGCGAGATGGCGACAATCAAGAAGTAGAGGCAACACTTCGAAACATGGACAATACATTCGCAGTTGTGGAGGCGAAAGACGAATTCGAAATCGAAGGCGCCACATTCTCAGAGGTTTCGGCCTCGGTACAAGAGCAGTTGGATATTGATGGAGGGGTGCAAATCACCGAACTAAGAGACGGAAAGTGGAAAGAAATTCGAATGCGGGAAGGATTTATCATTACCAACATTGACAACGAGGATATTGAGAATTTGAAAGATCTGCAAGACTATTTTCGCAATCCGCGTCGCGATGGAATTCTGATTGAAGGTGTCTATCCCGACGGAACGAAAGCGCATTACGGCTTAGGCTTGTAAACAGAGCCAAGAAGATACTAATCCTGATTGCCTGCGAAGGGGATCAGGATTTTTTTTGGCCTAACTTGGACGTGTGAAGAAAATTGGAATTATTGGCGGAGGGCTAGCGGGACTGATCAGCGCTACGTTGCTTGCTCGAAGGGGCTTTGATGTAATCCTGTTCGAAGAGAAAGAGTATCCGTTTCACCGCGTCTGTGGCGAGTACATTTCCAATGAGGTCATCCCTTTTCTGAAGCACCATGACCTATTTCCCAAGGAGCTACATCCAGTTTCAATTTCACAATTTCAATTGACTTCTCCCTCGGGCCAAAAACTGGAGATGCCCTTGGATCTTGGAGGGTTTGGGGTAAGTCGGTTTGCCTTGGACCAGTGGTTGAGCCAGGAAGCAATGCATGCTGGAGTTCAGTTCATTCATGATCGGGTTGTGGGCAGCCATTTTGGAGACGATACATTTCTCCTTGAAACGCGCATGAAGGGTGAACATGTAGTAGATCATGTCATTGGTGCATTTGGTAAGCGAAGCACGCTCGATAAAAAACTAGATCGTCCACACATCAGCAAACGATCGCCCTATGTTGGTGTGAAATACCACTTAAAAACAGATGTTGCCGAGGACAACGTCATCGCATTGCACAATTTCCAAGGAGGATACTGTGGAATAAGTCGAGTGGAGGACAGCACGTTTAACCTCTGCTACCTTTCCAGTCGTGCAAATCTCAAGAAATTTGGAGCCGTCCCAACGATGGAAGAAGCAATCTTACACAAGAACCCCTATCTCAAAGACATCTTTACCAACAGTGATTTTCTATTTGAAAAACCCGAAGTGATCAATGAGATTTCTTTCAGCCCTAAAGAACCCGTATATGATCATATGCTGATGACGGGGGACGCCGCAGGAATGATTACCCCGCTTTGTGGCAATGGTATGGCAATGGCCATACATTCAGCTAAGCTCGTATCGCAAATCCTTCAGGACAGCACTGCCAAAGAGGATAAGAGAGACGTACTGGAAGCGACCTATGCAAAAGCATGGAAAGAGCACTTTGCAAAACGCTTATGGGCGGGAAGGCAGATCCAGAAATTATTCGGTTCGACGGTCCTTTCTAACGCCGCCGTAGGATTTGGTAGATTTGTTCCTGCTTTTTCCCGAAAGTTGATGTCGCTGACGCACGGAGCTCCATTCAGCTAAAAAGGAGGTAGAGAAAAAAGGCATTTAGCATGGCAGATGAAATGAAATTCAATTTCATTGTATGTGCAAAATCTGCGGCATCAGGTCGCTTTCGGACCTTTAGGTACCAGCTTCCAAAGTAGATCAAGACAGGAGAAAGAAATGCTAGGAAAAGGAGTGCATCCAGCGTGTCTTGAAATGTAATGAAGTAGTAAAAAAATCCCGCAACCGCCACCGTAAATGCCGCCGCGGTAAAATAGAAGGTACCAAGGACACCTAACACACGGCTGATCGTTCGATCACCCCTACGACCATCTTCCGCATGTTGATAAATCTGGGTCATTGGGTACGAGCCAAGCAGCAAAACACTGCTTAGTATCGCTGGCCACTGGACCGTTGGATTAAAAGTGTCCACGATCCCAATATCTTGCACCGCCATGACGGACAACAGGAAAGTAAAGTACCCCTGGAAAATACCCGCTGCCAACCAACCTAAAAAAGGATATTTCTTTAATCGTACAGAGGGATGACTGTAGGCCTTGGAAATTAGACCGTAGACAAGGATCATGAACATGAATTCAAGCGAAATGACAAGGCTTAAGATCAACGCGAGTAAATCGAACAGCAATGACACATAATATAGCTCCAAGCTGACTTTAGGGGGATTCTTGAGTCCACCAATGCTTTCTTCGTCTTTGTCATAATAGGAATTGTAGCCGTTACTTGCCGGGTACACCAAGAAGTGCAGGATAAAGAAGGCGAGCGCAAGATGCGCTAAGTGGTGGGTTTCAGCAACGGCACATGCCAGCAGGAAAACAGGTAGCAAGAAAAATGAAAATGGAATCCTTAGATGGAGGAAAGTTGATTTTTTCAATGGATTGTGATCTGTTCGCTGAAAAGTTGGTTAATATTATATAATCTCCTGAACAAGGACACATTTGAAGGAAGTTGAGATTTAGCGCATGGTGTATATTCAATCCATAGGGACCGCATTACCAAGTTTTATTACGCGACAGGATAAGATCGCAGATTTTATGGTCCGAAACTTCAACTTGGATGAGCGTGAAGAGCGTAAACTACGTGTACTCTACAGGGCAAGTGGCATCAGTCAGCGCTACTCTGTTTTGCAAGACTTTAGCAAAAACTTGAACGGCAATCGTTTTTTCAAGGAAGATCACTCACCTACTTCTAAACCCCGCATGGACCTGTTTCAGGAACATGCCTTAACGCTATCAAGGCAGGCTGTGGAGAATACGATGCGCGAATCCCCTACTTCGTTAAATGAGATTACACATCTGATCGCCGTCAGTTGTACTGGGATGTACGCACCAGGTTTAGATATTGAGCTTATTGAAAGTCTAGGTTTGAAGACAGACATACAGCGAATATCCATCAATTTTATGGGCTGCTATGCAGCATTTAATGCGCTTAAGGCCGCCTCAAACATTGTGAGATCAGATCCAAAAGCGCAGGTTTTGGTGGTGTGCGTGGAGCTTTGCAGTATTCACCTGCAACACAATACCGATGATGATAACATTCTTGCGAATGCCATATTTGGAGACGGATCCGCAGCTTTGCTGATCAATGGCACAAAGGGTAAAAAGTCGTTGGAACTCAGCAGCTTTTATAGCGACTTAGCGCTAACAGGGAAGTCAGAAATGGGGTGGTACATTGGGGACAATGGATTTGAGATGCGACTTAGTGCACGTGTGCCGGATGTTATTAAAGAAGGGATTTCGGTTTTGACAAAGAAGCTATTAGGCAAGGTTGGACTGGAAAAATCCGACATTGATTTTTTTGCCATTCATCCAGGAGGGAAGCGGATTTTGGAGGTAATAGAACAAGAATTAGCTATTTCCAAAGAACAGGATGCACCTGCCAGAGAAGTCCTCAGATCGTACGGGAACATGTCTTCACCTACCATTCTGTTCGTCATAAAGCACATTTTTGACCAACTCACGGAAGAAGATGATCAGAAGCACCTTTTGAGTTTTGCATTTGGTCCTGGATTAACACTTGAAAGTGCTGTGTTAAAGACGCATGTTCATGCTTAAAGAACGTTCGTCGGAGCAAGAGATAATGGATGACCTGGATATTTCAGGTCCGGTAGTTTCCCAAACACTCAGAGAACTTAATACCATCAATCGAACACTTGGGGGCAATCAAATTAGTATATCTGCCTTCGACAAGGTGACAACAGGCCTGGATCAATTCGTCTTGGTGGACTTGGGATGTGGAGGAGGCGACATCATGGTCGGCATGGCAAAACGTGCTCGAAAGCATAATAAAAAAGGATCTTTTGTAGGAATTGATGCCAATCCCAACATTGTTGAATATGCAAAGAAAAATACTGCGGCTTATCCCGAGGTCACATATCAGTCGAAGAACATTTTCAGTGAAGAGTTTCGCAAGATGAAGTTCGATTTAATTCACTGTTGTCTTTTTCTTCATCACTTCACTAACGAGCAATTGATTGAGCTCTTTCAACAGTTCAAAACACAGGCCAACGTGGGTATAATCATTAATGATCTACATCGTCATCCACTTGCTTATTGGAGCATAAAGGTGCTTACTTTTTTGTTTTCAAAATCGTCGATGGTTCGAAACGACGCTGCTGTTTCCGTAGCGAGAGGCTTCAAGAAAACGGAGCTTCTGATGATCTTAAAAGAAGCGGGCATTACGCACTTTGAATTGAAGTGGAAATGGGCTTTCAGGTGGCAATTGACTTTTTGATAAAAGATGCGAGAGGACCTTCAAATCAGACTAACTGAATCCAGTGAATTAGCAAACCTGAGAGCGCTTGCGGAGGAGACATTTGTGCAATCGTTTGGTCATCAAAATACCATCGATGATATGAAGGCGTACGTAGGGGAAGCCTTTACGATTGATCACATTACGAAAGAATACCATGATCCTCATTCCAGGTTCTTCTTTGCAACCATGCAGGAAGAGGTCATTGGATACCTCAAAATCAACGTTGAGAGTGCTCAAAATGAAAGCTTGCTGGAGAATGCGATGGAGATTGAACGGATTTATGTAAAGGCAGACTTTCAGGGAAATCAAGTGGGAAGAAGGTTACTTAGCTTCGTTATGGACCTGGCAAGCAAAGAGCATTACAGTTTTGTCTGGTTAGGGGTATGGGACCAAAACCATAGAGCGATCGAATTTTATCAAAAGAATGGCTTCGAAGTCTTTAGTAGCCATCAGTTTCTTCTGGGCCAAGATGAGCAGACGGATATGCTAATGAAAAAGGCGGTGAGTTAGTGCCAATCCCCAAAAATCATGTTGCCGGGAGCGTTTGGATCAGAGGATTTGAAAAAATTCTTTAGGCCGTTGATCATTTCGTCCGACGAGACTATGTCATCTTTATTCATGTCTAGTTCTTCAAACCCCACCTTTGCGGTGTTTTGTGGGATATTGTAGACTGTGAGCATATTTGAGTATTCCTCCCTCGAAATTAGTTTGTCCTTGTTGACATCAAACAAGTCAAAAATGTATCTACTTGTTCTGTAGATGTAGTAATTCAATATCCGTGCATTCGAGGACTGCAACTGGTTCCGAAAGAATTCTACCCAGTCCCATAACGTGAGTTCCATATCTGGATTCTCAAGATCGATGAGCAGCTGTACAAAGAGTCTATGCGCTTTTAGTAAGATCAAACGAGCGCTACGTGCATTGGGGTCTAATTCAAGTTGGGTAATGATCTTACGGCCCACGTTGATAAAATCATCGGGCTGTAGTTTTCCGTTACGATCAATGTCCAGTACGTTAAAAAGGTGATGTACCTTCCGCTTTTGTATCTCACTAAAAATTGATCGGGAAGTCTCTTTGTCGGTGGCAAAATCTTCCATTTCTCACCACAAGATACTAAAAAATTTCCAGCCTTCAGGGCATTTCTTAGCTTTGCAGAAAATTACAAAACCCAATAATCAACAGAATGACCCCAGAAATCAAATCAATGCTGAGAGACCTTCAAATTGAAGAACTCAACAAAGGAGCAGCATTTGGAAATCAATGGCTCCAATCATCCGGAAGGACCATTTCGTCCTTTTCGCCTGTGGATGGAGAAAAAATTGCCGATGTACAGCTTGCTGATGATAATGCCTACGAAACTGTAATGGAACAGGCATCGGAAGCCTTTAAAAGCTGGAGACAAATCCCTGCGCCGCAAAGAGGGGAAATTGTCCGACAGCTTGGAAATGAACTTCGCAGCTACAAACAGCAGCTTGGCACACTTGTTTCCTACGAAATGGGCAAGTCTTTGCAGGAAGGGCTAGGTGAGGTGCAGGAAATGATTGATATCTGTGATTTTGCAGTAGGGCTATCCAGGCAACTTTACGGCCTGACGATGCATTCTGAACGTCCCTCGCACAGGATGTATGAACAATGGCATCCCCTGGGCGTAGTGGGCATCATCTCTGCTTTTAATTTTCCTGTGGCTGTATGGTCATGGAACGCAGCCATTGCGTGGGTATGCGGAGATGTTTGTATTTGGAAGCCATCGGAAAAAGCGCCAATATCAGCTATTGCCTGCCAAAAGATTGCACAACGAATATTCGAACAAAACAATGTTCACCCAGGCGTGTGCGGACTTCTGGTTGGAGATGCCGAAATAGGTAAGAAACTAACGGCGGATACTCGAGTTCCGTTGATCTCTGCAACAGGCTCTACGCGCATGGGTAAAGCGGTGGGGGAAGTTGTTGGAGCCAGATTGGGAAAGACCATTCTTGAGTTAGGAGGAAACAATGCCATCATTATTTCCCAGCACGCGGATCTAAACCTCGTCATTCCTGGAGCCGTTTTTGGAGCGGTCGGAACGGCCGGTCAGCGATGTACTTCTACTCGAAGATTGATCATACATGAAAGTATTTTCAGCGAAGTAAAGGAGCGCTTGTCAAAAGCCTACGGTCAACTAAAAATTGGGAATCCATTGGATGAAGCCAATCACGTAGGGCCACTGATTGATCAAGATGCGGTTAAAATGTACAGCTCAGCCATTGAGAAAGTAAAGGCCGAAGGAGGTCAGACAGTGGTGGAGGGCGAAGTGCTTGCTGGAGCAGGGTATGAGTCTGGCTGCTACGTCAAGCCTGCCATGTACGAAGTGGAGAATAGTTATGAGATCGTTTGTAATGAAACGTTTGCACCAATTCTTTATCTGATCAAGTATTCAACCATTGAGGAGGCAATTGAGATGCAAAATGCGGTTCCGCAGGGCCTTTCGTCAGCAATCATGACAACCAACATTCGCGAGTCTGAATTGTTCCTTTCACATGGCGGATCTGATTGTGGTATTGCCAATGTAAACATTGGAACTTCCGGAGCAGAGATTGGCGGTGCTTTTGGGGGAGAGAAGGAAACCGGAGGCGGCAGAGAGTCTGGTTCAGATGCTTGGAAAGCCTACATGCGAAGACAAACGAACACGATCAACTATTCGACCGAGCTTCCGCTAGCACAGGGGATCAAGTTTGAGCTCTAGGCTAGCCAAACAATAAGCAGACACACAGCGGTTAGAAGAAATGCTAGTAAAAGAGCTTGTCTTTGACGAGCTCTTTTTTGTCGATAGCGAAGTTTATCAAGAAATTGCTGCTTTTTTTCTGGATCGTACGAAGCAGTTTTCACCGCAATCTTTTTTTTTACATAGTACAGGTTGTTTTCCTGATAAATGGTCTTCAGTGATTTTTTCTGTTTCAGGAGGTTACGGTTGTTCCGATAGGTCCTGACCATAAAATCTAGCACCCCATATCCACTCATAAGACTTAGCTTGACTTGGACTTCTAAGTTAGTCTACCTCTGCCTCGCGGTATACCAGGAGTTTTTCTATTTGCACCATATGACGTTCTTCATGCGCGAGGATGAAGTCAAAACATTCTGCAACATAAAATTTCATCTTCTCACCAAGGGCCGTTGGCATTTTTCGATCGTTCAGATTCTTCATTCGAGCCGCTTTGATAAAGCCATTGAACGTATCCTTCTTTTTGGTATACTCCTCGATCACATCGATGGCTTTCGCAGCCGCAGTAGGTTCGAAAAAGTCAAATGTTTTCATTTTAAACCTTCTTTTTTGGCCTTTTGGTTTCATAGAATAAATCGAAAGTCGCCCCAGCAGTGTATGCTGCACTTTTTGTTTGTTTTCATTCAATGCGGGAGCCAAATCCAGTTCTTTTTTGAAATTGGGCTCATATAGATCATATACCTTGTTCAGGTGATCGATTACCTGGATGATGGACCATTTTTTGGGCGTTTCCTGTCGTGCTAACTGTTCCTGAGGAAGTTTCTCCAGTTCTTTAATTCGACTCAGGTTGAGGTTGGATCGTTCAAGGAGTTGTTCATAATGTGTTTCCATTGCTTTTTTTGTTTTTGACAATTCAAAGCTGCAAAAGACCTGAGTGAATAAAATTGATCTGGATCAAGAATTTTGACCAAAATACCTATGCGATTGGGCGCCAATGGACGATTTCTTCAAGAGGGTTTAGTCACTTTAGTCTCTTTGCGCTCTTAATCGACTGAAGGTCTCCGGTTGCATGTTGAGATAGCTGGCAAGGTACTTCTGCGGAATTTTCAATAGTTCGGAAGGGCACCGCTGCATGAAAGCCTCGAAGCGCTCCTTTGCGGAATACGTCAACATCTCCGTTTCTCTTGTGAGTCTTCCGAAAAGAATCTGCTCCAAAAAGCAGGCTTCCCATTTGTAGAACTCAGGAAACTGATTAAATAGTTCTTCAAAGTCCGGCTTCGAAATGGCAATGAGCACCGAGGGTGTAAGTGCCTCCAGAAAGAGTTGAGACGGTTTTTGCGTGATGAATGAATCAAATACCCCACTTTGATCGCCTTGATACGAAAAACCCGCTATCGCTTTTTCTCCTTTATTGGTAATCATGTACAGTGCCTGTACGCCTTCAACAACCAGGTAAAAATATTTTGCCACTGAACCAGCTTCCACGAGAAATTCTCTGGAGGCGTAAGATTTAGGTTTGAAGTGTGTGTCTAAGTAAAGAAGGGCTTCTTCGGAGAGTTTTATGTGTTTTCCGAAGTAATTTTCAAACAAATCCCTGTATTTATCATTCACATTACAATGATATTTGATCTTCCAGCACTTTTGTAGGGGGATGGACGTTTTTACTTGTACAATGAATAGTTATTTTTAATTGATGAAAAATCTATTTCCTCTCATATTGGTCGTGTTCTTCTCATGTTCAGAGCCTCAGGAGGTTGTTTTTGAACCCGAGATCTTCGCCAAAGCAACACTCTATTCATTAAATGATCTAGGGGACAATAAGTTTGATGTCTTAGAATCGGAGATAGGCACCGCAGAATTTTCTCAAGATGGTAATACGGTGATGTTACAGATTAGACTTTCCGGTATGACACCCAATACCTATAAGGCGGTCCACATCCACCGCGGTACCGTATCTGAACCTGGTAGACATTGGAACAGAGGATCTCTTTTTGCCTCTTGTGATTCCTTAAGTTTGGGAAATTTCTGGGGCAGACCTTTCATTGGAGATGTGGGGAATGTGCGAATTGATGCAAATGGCGATGGTCTTTTCACGTTGCGGACTGATCTATGGAGCATAAACAGTGGTGATGAAAAAGACATTTTGAATAGACCAATCATTATACACGATCAACCGCAGGATTTCGAAGAAGAATGTGACCCAAATCATGATCATAATCACCTGCACCAAAATCCCAAAATCGCAGGTGGTACCATTGCGTTGATTTCAGATGTTCCGATCATCTCCAGAGCATTTGACATAGAGACCGAAGTCCCGGATTTTTTGATCTGCAGGTAAATTGATCAAGTACAAACTTCTTGGCGCTCAGGCTTAGTCATGGATATACTTAGCCAGGAAATCACAGTGACTGAAGACCATTTAGACTTCAATGATCATGTGAATAATCTTGTTTTTTTGCAGTGGGCAATGGCAATTTCCCGTGAGCACTGGTTGGCAAAGATTAGCACGGAAATAGATGAAAAATATTTTTGGATGGTCCGGACTCATCACGTCGAATACAAGAAGCAAGCATTCCTGGCAGACCAGCTGAAGGTACAAACCTATGTGGCAGGTTATAGAGGGCCTTTCTCAGATCGCATCGTGAAAGTACTTCGAGCGGAGGAACTGCTGGTAGAGGTAAAATCCAATTGGTGTCTCATTGAACGCGACACACAGAAATTGAAACGTGTCCCATCAGAAATTCAAGAACTGTTTTCCTAAGGAGTGGAGCATATCGGATTCGAACCGATGACCTCTACACTGCCAGTGTAGCGCTCTAGCCAACTGAGCTAATGCCCCAAAAGAGATAGCGAAAATAGTCAATCTACTTTATCACCCGTCTAAAACGCTTTACATTCTTTTGATAATAGTCGCTGAGTAAATTGGATTCGACTACACCTCTGGAGGAGGAGGCATGGATGAATAGAATTTTGTCTTTTTCCACCTGCGTAATCATGCCGCTGTGGTACCATTTTTTACTCCCCTTTTCCTTAAACTTAAAATAGACCAGATCCCCTGGTCGCAAGTGTTCCCAGCCTTTTTTCTTACCTTCCTTAGATTGCTCCTTTGAAACACGAGGAAGGTCAATCCCTATTGACTTGTAAGCATTTTGAATGAGCCCCGAGCAGTCAATGCCTGACCTCGTAGTACCGCCCCACTTGTAGGGAGTCCCAATGTATGACCGACCTGTGGCGATCACTTTGGTGATCTGTTGCGCTCGTCTTTTTTTCTTTTTACCCTGCGCAGTCGCTTCAGTTGCCAAAGCAATCGACAAGGCAAAGCTCAACATCAGTAAAGGGCGTAAACTTTTCATCCTTTCTTTAAGACAACGAACAGATCCAGATTGCGATCGTCTTTTTCTTTCAAAAGATAATCTTCCAGCCCTATTGATAAAACCAGCTCATCATCGGCAGACTTAAGCTTTTTCCTGTTCATGCGATTTAGGATTTCGTACGGTTTTCTTAAGAAGACGGCAGGTAACCGATGTTGCAGATCAAGGATGTCGAATTTCATGATCCGTTGAACGGATATTCGATTTTTCTCATGATAATCCATTACACGTTCGCTTCCAGCTATTCCTTTCATTTCAACAGTATCAAAGTATTTTTTACACAAAGCAATCAATTGATCAGCAGTGTACTCACGTATGTGCCAAGGGTTGCGAGACAGTGTCATTTTGATATTGGGAGTCGTGATTAGCGCAGTACCGCCTGGTTTCAATACTCGAAATACCTCTTTTATAAATTCTTCATCTTTTTTGACGTGCTCTATTACTTGAAAAGTTACGATGGTGTCGAATTGATTGTCTTCAAAGGGGAACGGGGGAAAGACGCCGTCCAAGAACTGATAGGTTGGATATTTTCCCTTAAGTTCGTCTACGATGGATTTTATTTTATCAACTCCAACGTAGGAGGAAGCAAGTGGTGCTAGGAGCTCGACGCCCCTTCCTTCACCACATCCAAGCTCCAGGAGGTCTCCCTTGATAAAAGTTTTTGCGTGGTGGTACGCACTTAAAAGCCGCTGATGAATCGGATTATCTGAGGGAATTTTGTCTGAAGTGATTTCTGTGGTGTAAACACTCATCGGTATATTTTTGAACTTTTTCGAAAGACTGGCAAAGAAATCAATTTCTTTACATATTTGAATGCTATGAAGCACGGCTGTGTTCTTTTTTGTTTCTTCCTTCTCTTCTCCGGGAGTGTTAGTGCAGTTGACTTTTCTCGAATCAATGTTGCTTGGCAATATGATTTGACTGCACCAATCCAGCTGGCGCATCGTGTAATCTCGGAAGGAGGAGAACTCAATCTATTCTTACAGGTAAGAACGGATACAATTGATTGGAAGTATAGCTTTTCGTATCAAGATGGCTATGAATCCGAAAAAGACGTGGAAATTTCTCCAAGTCGAATAGACACGCTGGAAAGTTCGAGTGTAAGTGACTTGCTTAGCATTAAAATCGGTTCTGTTCCCGGTGACCTTTTGGTCATTAAAATTTCACCTGCAGAGAATCTAAGGGCAGAGGAATCTTACTTTTATGATATACCCTTGAAAATCGGAAGTATTCCACTCCCTTCCATTTATCCAGTCAATGCAGCTGGGTTGCCTATTTTAGCGAACTACATCAATCGATCAGGGTATCAATGGGAGAACAGTAGCTATTTTGTTGCCATGCAATATCGAGAATCGTATAGTGCCGCTGATCCTCCGATGGCGGACATGAAGCCATTGGCACCAAGCTTAAGTATGGATTCATCTTTCACCTTTACGGACAGTGTTTCTTTTCAAGACGGTTATTTCTATACGGTGCTACATGATTCTTCGGCGGCCTCCGGGGTCACGATGTTAAAAGTTCCTCCCTATTTTCCAGAATACCGACAGCTTAGGGAGCTTGTAGAGTCCATGTTTTACATTACCAGTGACCTCGAGAAAAAAACCTTGATGAATTCGAAAGACCTGAAGAAAAATTTTGACTCATTTTGGATCAACAATTTTAGCACTAAAACACGTGCTAGAAATGCGATTCGGAAGTATTACAAAAGTGTAGAACGGGCAAATATCTTGTTCACCGATTTCAAAGCTGGCTGGAAAACAGACAGGGGCATGATGTTTATCGTCTTTGGCCTACCCGATGAAGTGTACAGAACGAACGGGTTAGAGGAATGGTACTACGACTCTGGGGAAGCATTTGAGTTTTCCGTTATTTCCTCCTTCTTCGCAGCACGGACTTACACGCTACGCAGGAAGATAGATTTTGAAACACTCTGGTTCCAGAAAGTTTCAGCCATTCGAAAAGGGATCAATGAATAAGAAGGCAGATATCATTTATGGACTCAGGGCAGTCATTGAAGCGTTGAAGTCTGGACAACATCTTGAACGCGTATTTATCCAGAAGAATCTTAAAGGTGAACTCTACAAAGAGTTGATGTTAGCCATCCATCAAAGCTCTACACCTGTTTCGAAGGTGCCTATCGAACGAATCAACAAGTTTACGAGAAAGAATCACCAAGGTGCTGTTGCATTGATTTCGCCGATACAGTATCACCGAATTGACCACTTGGTTCCAAGATTGTTTGAGGAAGGAAAAAACCCATTACTTATCCTGTTAGATGAAATTACGGATGTACGGAATTTTGGTGCTATGGTGCGTACCGCAGAGTGTATGGGTGCAGACGGTATGGTCATTCCTATACGGGGAGGTGCTCAGGTAAACGAAGATGCCGTAAAAACTTCAGCAGGGGCCTTCAATTATGTGCCAGTATGTCGAGCACAAAATCTGTTAGACACCATTACCTACTTGCAAGAATCAGGTTTTAATGTGGTCGCCTGTTCGGAGAAAACAGATAAGGTCTTGAGTGAAATGGACTTTACGTCACCACTTGCCATCGTGATGGGCTCAGAAGAACATGGCATATCTGAACAACTTTTGGAAAAGTCAAGTCAGGTTGCTAGCGTCAAAATGACCGGGCAGATCGAATCACTGAATGTTTCTGTGGCGCTTGGCATGGTCCTCTACGAAGTGCAGCGACAAAGAACCTAAATGTACTTTTCTCCTTTTTCCGTTCTCACGTCGGTGATGAACTCCCGAAAAATCCCTGAGTCTTCTTTCTTACAGATCAACAGGACGTCGTCAAAGTCGGCAATCAAAAAGTCGTTTGCGCCTTGGACCACCACCACCTTGTCCTTTTTTGCTTTAATGTAGTTGTTTTTGGCATCGTAGGTAAGCGCATTTGCTTCGATGACATTATCATCGGCATCCTTGTCCTTAATTTCATGAAGCGCATTCCATGAGCCTAAATCAGTCCAGCCGAATTCGCCCGGAACGACATAGACATTCTCGGCTTTCTCCATAATGGCGTAATCGATCGAATTACTCTTGCATTGGCTGTATGCCACATTTACAAAATCATTTTCATCATCCGTAAAATAGCTGGAGAGGCCACCGGCAAAAATGGAAGCCGTTTCTTCGTCATGCTGTTCGAAGGCTTTTATGATTGCATCTACGGACCAAATGAATATTCCTGAATTCCACAGGAAATCGCCGCTTTCAAGAAACTTGACGGCTAGCTCAGCTTCAGGTTTTTCAGTGAAGGTTTTGACTTTTTTCACCTCCTCGCCGGGGTTGCTATGGTACTGAATATACCCGTACCCCGTTTCAGGTCGATTGGGACGAATTCCGATGGTCAACAGTTTCTCATCGGATCGGGCAGCAGTTACTGCCGTGTTGAGGACATCCACAAATGCGTTCTCTTTGAAAATCATGTGATCTGAAGGGCTTACAATCAGTGTGGCGTTGGGATCCTGCTTCATGATTTTGTAGGATGCATACGCAATACATGGCGCGGTATTTCTTTTTTCAGGTTCGAGAAGCACCTGATCATCCTTTAACTCAGGCAACTGCTCCTTTATGAGGGATCCGTACTTTGTGTTGGATACAATCCAAATCTTATCAGGCGTGGTGATCTCCAGGAAGCGATCAAATGTCATCTGCAGTAATGACCTCCCGGATCCGACAATATCGAGAAATTGCTTAGGTCGCGAATCTCTGCTATAAGGCCAAAATCGGGTTCCACTTCCGCCAGCCATGATCACTACATAGATACTTGATAGCATAAAATTTTAATGAGAAATTTGCGTATGAGAGTATAACGCAAATATACGCTCATCCTTTACGCACAGAGGTAAATATTCTCCCAATTACTATTTGATTTGTTTGGTACCTGGGATTTAGCTAACTTTTATTTTACATCTTAATCCAAATGGAACCAACCCTTGAAGTAAATCTTAAGGACAGTTTAAAACGTGTTTTTGGTTACGATCAATTCCGTGGTAAGCAAGAAGATATCATCACTCATCTTCTTGGTGAACAGGATACTTTCGTCATCATGCCCACAGGAGCTGGCAAATCGCTTTGTTACCAGCTTCCTGCCATTGTTCGCGATGGAACGGCCATCGTAATTTCACCGCTGATTGCCTTGATGAAAAACCAGGTCGATCAAATGAATGCGGTTGGGGTACACGCCCGATTCTTGAACTCCACCTTGACAAAATCGGAAAGCAATCGCGTCAAGAAAGATACAATTAGTGGGTCAGTCAAGCTCCTTTATGTTGCGCCAGAGTCGCTAACTAAGGAGGAGAATGTGGAATTTTTGAAGCAGGCAACTATCTCATTCGTGGCGATTGATGAAGCACATTGTATTTCGGAATGGGGTCATGATTTTCGGCCTGAGTATCGAAGGATCAAAGACATCATTGCACAATTGGGACAGATCCCAATGATCGCCCTCACTGCAACGGCCACACCGAAAGTACAGCTGGATATTCAGAAAAATCTTTCGATGGCAAGTGCCAAGCTGTTCAAGTCATCGTTTAATCGAACCAATCTTTATTATGAGGTTCGTCCCAAGAAAGATGCGAAGAAGCAGTTGATAAAATTCATCAAAGGCCACAAAGGAGAATCTGGAATCATCTATTGCTTGAGCAGGAAAAAGGTGGAGGAAATTGCAGAATTCCTTAAGGTCAATGATATTAAAGCGGCTCCGTATCATGCGGGAATGGAAGCAAAGGAGCGGATGAAGAATCAAGACAATTTCCTGAACGAGGATGTAGATGTGATTGTGGCCACCATTGCGTTCGGAATGGGTATCGATAAGCCCGATGTGCGTTTTGTGGTCCACTATGATGCACCGAAATCCATTGAGGGGTATTATCAGGAGACGGGACGTGCAGGTAGAGACGGCATTGATAGCCATTGCTTGATGTTCTATTCCTACAATGACATCCTGAAACTCGAGAAATTCAACAAGGATAAGGCGGTGACCGAACGGGAAAATGCACGCTTCCTTCTTGATGAAATGGCTAGCTATGCCGAGTCTTCAATTTGTAGAAGAAAGCAATTACTTCATTACTTCGGAGAGGAGTATGCGTCAGATACATGCGAGCAGTGCGACAATTGTAGGTATCCCAAAGAACAGTTTGAAGGTAAAGAAATCATCGAAATTGTAGTGTCAGCCGTTAGGCAGACTGGCGAACGTTTCGGACTGAATCACCTGGCAGAACTCATTGTGGGTAAGTCAACGCAACATGTTCAAAGTTACAACCATGACAAGCTCGATGTTTATGGTAAAGGAAAAGACATTGACCAGGATGAACTTTTCTGGAGATCTATGATCCGGCAAACGTTGTTGCATGAATTCTTAAAAAAGGATATTGAAAATCCCGCGATTTACAGAGTTTCTGAAAAGGGCGATAAATTCTTGAGCGATCCTTTTTCTCACAAACTATCGAGAAACCACGTATACGAAACTGAGGGAGAGGAAGAGGAAAGCGATCGGGCTCCGGTTAATTCCACTGCTTTTGATAAGGTGCTATTTGGAATGCTAAAAGCATTGCGGAAGGATATCGCGCATCAGGAGGATATACCTCCCTACGTCATTTTTAGTGATCCCTCCATGGAAGAAATGGCCACACTTTATCCCACTTCCATGGACGATCTGAAACAGATTGTGGGCGTTGGTGAAAGCAAAGCCAAAAAGTTCGGACAGCCCTTCTTGGATCTGATTGAGGGTTATGTAGAAGAGAATGATATCATTACAGCTTCGGATGTGCTTGTGAAGACATCGGGTAAAAAATCAGCGAATAAGATTTACATCATCCAACATATAGATCAAAAGATGGATTTCGAAGAGATTGCTGATGCTCGAAACATGACCTACGAGCAAGTGATTGAAGAGGTGGAGAATATTTGCTATTCAGGCACAAAATTGAATATTGACTACTACATAGATCAACTTCTGGATGACGATAGACAGGATGACATCTATGATTATTTCCTCAGTGCAGATACAGACGGTTTGAATGAGGCCATGGAGGAACTTAGTGAATACTATTCGGAAGACGAAGTCCGCCTGATGCGAATCAAGTTCATGTCAGAGTACGCTCACTAGCAAGAGACTTTGAAAAGATCATAATTCCACTGAACTTAGCTCGGCTAATCTTAATATCTACTTAATGAACGTACTTATCCTTGGATCTGGTGGTCGCGAGCACGCGATTGCTTGGAAAATAAAGCAAAGTCCTAAATGTGAGAAAATTTTTGTGGCCCCTGGGAACGGAGGGACCAAGGACGTGGCTACGAATGTATCCATCGACATAAAAAAGTTTGAGGAGATTTCGACCGCTCTCAAGCAATACAAAATTGACCTGCTCGTCATTGGCCCTGAGGATCCATTGGTCAACGGAGTGGTAGACTATTTACGAAAGGACAAAAGCTTTAGTGAGCTAAAAATTGTTGGCCCGGATGCTGCTGGAGCTCAATTGGAGGGAAGCAAAGAATTTGCCAAGGATTTCATGAAAAAATACGGCATTCCTACAGCAGATGCTAGAATCGTTACGTCCGAAAATCTGCAGGAAACCTTGCGATACATGGAGCGTGTAGAGCCTCCATACGTCCTCAAGGCGGACGGGCTGGCGGGTGGTAAAGGCGTTATTATCACCGAAGAATTGGATGAAGCGAGAAGCGAACTGAAAAATCTGATCGAGGGAAAGAAGTTTGGCGCTGCTAGCGAGAAAGTGTTGCTTGAGCAGTTCCTCAAGGGCATCGAGGTATCTTTCTTTGTGCTCACCGATGGAGAAGACTATCGAATTTTACCGGAGGCAAAGGACTATAAACGGATTGGCGAGCAAGATACTGGGCTAAATACCGGGGGGATGGGAGCTGTATCACCCGTCATTTTTGCTGATCGTTCATTCAAAGAAAAAGTCAGCAAGACCATAATTAAGCCAACAATTGACGGGTTAAGAAAAGAAGGAATAGACTACTGCGGATTCATTTTCTTTGGCCTTATCAGTGTCGGGGGTAATCCGTTCGTGATTGAGTATAATGTGAGAATGGGTGATCCCGAAACTGAGGTTGTACTACCACGGATCAAGAGTGATTTCTTGGAGTTACTGGTAGCCACTGCGGACAAGAAGTTGATCGAAACGGATATAGAATATCACCGGTATACGGCAAGTACCGTAGTATTTGTAAGTAGAGGATATCCTGAATTCTACGAAAAGGGACATGAGATCTCTACCGGAGATCTTAAGACCGTTCTGCCCTTTCATGCAGGAACCACCATGAAGGACGGAAAGCTTGTCACAAATGGGGGTCGCGTAATTGCTTTGACGGGTCTTGGAAAGAATCTTGCTGAAGCTTTGAGTAAATCCTACGCCGGGGGCAAAGAGATTAGCTGGGAAGGAAAGCGATTTAGGCAGGATATTGGATTCGATTTAAAAGCACTTGGCCAATAGATTTCTGAATCATATCGATTAGTTTAGAGCATTATGGGATGTGCGAGTTGTGGAACAAACGGATCGAACGGCTGCAAAAACAACGGTCATTGTGCGACCGGAGGCTGCAATAAACTAAATGTCTTTGATTGGCTTTCCAACATGGATGCGCCTGCATTGCAACGTTTTGACATCGTAGAGGTGAGGTTTAAAAACGGGCGCAAGGAATTTTTTAGCAATGCAAGTCAGCTGGATGTTGTTACCGGAGATCAAGTGGTCGTGGACGTGCCAAATGGACATCATATTGGGTTTGTATCACTCCAGGGAGAATTGGTGCGACTACAAATGGCGAAGAAGAAGGTAAAGGAAGAAGAAGTCAGAGGAATTTACCGCAAGGCGACGGGTCGTGACATAGAACGTTGGGAACAGGCCAGGAATCGAGAAGAGCCTGTGATGTACCGGACGAAGGAAATTATTCAGCAGCAAAAGCTAGAGATGAAGTTGACGGATGTGGAATTTCAGGCAGATGGCTCCAAAGCCACCTTCTACTATTCCGCCGAAGGACGTGTGGACTTCCGGGAGCTAATCAAAGTACTCGCCAGTGAATTTAAGATCCGTGTGGAGATGAGGCAGATAAGCGTAAGGCAGGAAGCAGGAAGAATTGGAGGACTTGGCGTATGTGGAAGAGAACTTTGCTGCTCGACATGGCTGACAGATTTTAAGAATGTCACTACCTCAGCCGCCCGATATCAGAACCTGTCACTAAACCCTAGCAAGCTTTCAGGACAATGTGGTCGACTGAAATGTTGCCTAAATTATGAACTTGATACGTACACCGAAGCATTAAAAGACATTCCCGAACTTGAAGAACCTCTACTCACCCAGCGTGGAGTAGCGAAGTTGCAGAAAACAGATATTTTCAAAAAAATCATGTGGTTTGGCTACGATGATGACAACAACTGGTATTCTGTCGATATCCGTAGAGTAGAGGAGATTATTGGTCTAAATAAAAAAGGAAAGAAGCCATTTAGTCTTGCTGAGAACGAGGCACGGGAGGATAAAGCGGATACTTCGTCCATAAACAGTGATCTGGTGGCAATGGACAAAAAATTCAGTGGGAAGTCAGGATCAAAGCGGAAGAAGAAACGTAAGAAAAACCGACATAATGGGAAAAGACCTGAAAATGCCAAGAAGTAAATTCTCCCATAAAATACTTAGGATCTCAATGCACTGTTTGTCAGTGTTTGTAATTGGATCAGGGCTCATCTCATGTGATAAGTCTAGAGTTTACGATGATTTTGTTGATTTTGACGAAGGCTTTTGGCACATGGATTCTGTACAGCGATTTTCATTTGTGATCACTGACACAGCACTCAACTACGACCTGTACGCTACCTTTCGAAATGCTTCCAGCTATCCTTACTACAACATTTATTTTCAGTATTCACTTCAAGATTCAACCCGTAGAATTTTGAAGGAAGAATTGAAAGACTATGATTTTTTCGACGCAAAGACAGGGGAGCCGTTTGGAAGTGGATTGGGAGACCTATTTGACCATATGGTGCTACTGGAGGAAAATTTTACGTTTAGCCAATCGGGCGAGTATTCCATCGAACTCCAGCAATACATGCGACTTGACACGCTACCCTTCATTCTTTCCGTAGGGGCACGTGTAGAAGAAAGCGCGTCTGGATCTTGAGAAAATCATCGGGTTCTTAGTCGCGATCCTTCTTTTTATAAAGTCCGTTGAAGGAGCTGGTCCATGTTTCACCAAGATCAGTTGAGCTCTCAAACAACTGCGAGACTGTGCCGTCTTCGTTTAGCGTAAAAGTGAGCTTAGATAGCGAAAGGTTTCCATTGAACGGATTTTTGAAATCGCTGAGAAACTGTAGCATCCCTTCCGCACGGGCAATTTCCACGTAATTGTATACATCTCCACTGCTTCCAACCCAGTGTTGATGCCACTTGTCGTCGACAGGGCTGTAAAAATTAATGCTTTGACCAGCATAGTTTCTGGTTGTGATATAGCTTTCGTGGATCGCACACCCACCCCTCGCTCGGGTAATGGAATTTTCACCAACTTTCTGTTGGCCTACGTAAACATCCCACTCACCCAACCAAAAGTCAAAGTGACGAGCTACTGAATCGGAAAGGCACGGGTATGCATTGAGCTCGACTTTGTCGACGATCGCGTTGAACCGCTCTTCCGTCCGGACGTGCTCAAATTCTTCATCTAGCGTTAGTCTGGAATACGTAGCAAGCCCCTTTTCAGCAGAGTGTTCCAAAGCGAGGTACATTTTTTCCTCATTTCCTGTCTTGATCCAAGCTTTTGCAATGTTGATGGTGACAAGATTTTGATTAAAGTTTCGTTCTCCGGCTGCTTTAAGACTGGCGATCGCATCCTCAAAAGCTTCAAGGTTTAGCTGACTCATCCCAAGTCCATACCAGGCCGCAGAATCCTGGTCGTTGCGCCTGAGGTACTTTTTGAAGTCTTTGGCAGCTGCAGACCATTCTTGATTGTTGAAGTGTGCTGTAGCACTGGTCAGCAATTCCTGGCTATGGATACATGCGGCGCTAAAAAAAAAAGAGAAAAGGAAAATGAGTTTCATGACAATTGTGTTTATCCAAACCCAACCTAGTGCTTTTGGACCTCTGCAGGGTCTAATCTTATAATACTTTACTCTTTTTGATCACCGAGTTGCTCGATACTCACTGGGTGACATGCCAGTCGCTTTTTTGAAGGCATTGTTGAAGGATGCTTTATTGCTAAATCCTGAATCGAATGCAATGTGGATCATCTTCTGGTTTGTCGAAGTAAGCAGTCCCATGGCTGTAGAGATGCGGTATCCGTTTACAAAATCAGAAAAGTTCTTTTCTTCCACTTCGTTGATCGCTTGGGAGATGTGGTGAGATTTAAATTCTAAGGTTTCTGCAACATCTTGAAGTTTGAGGGAAGGTTGAAGGTAGGGCTTCTCGGATTCCATTAGCGCCTTTAGTTTGGCTAGTATCGCATGAGCGGCGGTACTACTGAGCGATGATTTACCGTATCGCGAAGCTTCGTTCATGCGCAAAACCTCTGATTTTGTAAATCCAGTGTAGCCAATGAAGTAAATAAACCCGGCAGACCAAACCGAGATCATGTAGTCATATTGAATTTGGATCAGGTTCATCCATACAAGCAGGTAATACGTCAGAAAACTAACCGCGTAACCTGCAAAGGCTATAGCAATTTTCCTTTGCCAGTAATATCGTTTCTGTGCTCCATTACGGTCTCCATTGCCTTTTTTGATTGAAAACCAGATAAGGGCGGAGTAGCACAGTAAATGCGTGACTTGGACAAAAGCAATGATTCCTCCATGAAGGAAGCGAGGAGGTTTGTCCAGCAAAAAGTAGATGCTGTATAAGAGAAACGGAATTAGGTGTTTTGCATCAAAATAGGTCTCCTTCTTATTCGAATGTAAATAGAAGTAGGTCAGTGGTCCGAACGAGAAAGTGAGCCCCTGGAGAACACCAAGTTGCCATGGCCAGATCTTGCTGTAGCCGCTCCAAAAGGAAACGTAGTATCCCATGCATATACTGAAACTGAGGATCAGCCAACCGAGCAAACTATTGACAGAAGAGCGTCTTGCAAAAAGCAAGATGCTAAGAAAGACACCCTGAGAGGCGGCAATCAAGAATAAAAGCGACCAAATATCTAAATAAGGTTCCAAAAGTTTCTTTTTCCGTAAAACAAGGCAGGGGTAATAAAACCTTAAGCCATTTAAGGTGTCGTCTCTTTATTCGAAAAGAGAAATCTCCTCATTTTTTCCTTGGTGTCCTCTTTGTCAAGCCAGTATTCTCGGCTGTGGAAACGGATATGGGGCCAGTTCTTCATGGTGAGATGGAAGTGCTGGAATGCATATATCTGCTTGGGTGAAAGCGCTTCATAATACCGCTCATCATCCGTCAGAATTAAACCTGTATACGTAGATCCTTTACGAACCGATAAATCCGCAAAAGGAAGCTCTTTTGCGAGTTCAAATTCGTCGAATGTATGGAATGCCTTCTCTTGAAGCTTGTTTCGTAAGAACCAATTGACGTGGTGGCTATCATATATAGGAATGTGAGGTTTCCAGTCCTTCTTGCTTACACTCCGAGCATATGCTAAGTATTTCTTAAGGAGCTTTGGACCTTCATTTTTAGTATTTTCGGTATTTAGTTCCTGTGGTAGTAGACTGCTCACTACAATAATCTTTTCACGTGCTCTTGTCACAGCAACATTGAGCCGGTTTTCTCCTCCGTCTGTGCTAAGGCTCCCAAACTGGAGTCGAGTTTTTCCGTCTTCGTCCGGCGCATAGGTGATGCTGAAGAGTATGATATCCCGTTCATCACCCTGGACGTTCTCGATATTTTTCACAAACAGGCTATCAGGGATCACAATTCCTGCCGCAGCACTCTGCTCTTCCAGCAATTCCTGAATGTAAGCCTGCTGTCGATAATTGAAGGTGACGATGCCGAGATCCTTGTCTGGATCGCTTTTCAATAGATCCAGGGCCACTTTTACCACTTTCTTCCCTTCTTGTTCGTTAAGGCCATCTTTCCAAATTCCCTTGGTTTTGATGAATTCGATCGGTTGCTGTTCCTCTCCAATATGTTCGTAGTTCGGAAGAAGGCGGAGCTTACCTTGATAAAAATGTTCATTGGAAAAATCGATTAGTTCGAGTGACTTACTCCGATAATGACCTGAAAGACGTATTTCCGGTAGGTAATGATTGGCCAGATCTAGCAACGAATCAATCGCAAGCTCAGGAGTCGAGTCGTCATCCTCATCCCATCGAACTCGGTACAGATCATTTGGTTGAAGCTGCATGGAGTCACCGGTGATCACAACTTGTTTGCCTCGATACATGGCAGGTATCCCACGCTCGGCAAAGCATTGAGAAGCTTCATCAAAGACAACCAGATCAAATTGCTCTCTCATGGGGAAGATGGCCGAGGCACTTTCCGGCGAGCACATCCAGCAGGGGAGTAGTGCGAACAACTCCTCCGAAAACTCAGAAATTACTCTTCTTATAGGCCAAATCCGTCTTTTTTTGGTGACCTGATGCTGTAGATCTCGGTACGTGACCCGATTATTTAGCCGATTGTATTCTACATCTTCGTAGGTTTTTTCACGCGACTTTAACAGCAAGATCTCTTTGCTGGCCTCGCGTTTGGTAAGAATTTGTTCACGAAGCTCTTCAGTCAATGCATCTAACTTTCCGGATGCTACACTACGAAGTTGCGGAAATTTAGACTCTATGTGGTCAATCCAGGCTAAGGCAAGGCTATTTTGGAAAATCTCCAAAGCTCTAGCAGTGTCGGTCGTTAGATCTGTTGCTTCGTCCAGCACCTTTCGCTCTTCAGTGCTTAATTCATTTTTTAGTTGGTGGTATTCGCAAATGGCATCAAAGTCTTTTGTCAGAAGCCTGTTCAATCTGCTGAGATCTTCTTTGTCAAGTATGATGGCGCGAACCTGATGAATGTTAATGTACGTATTCCATTCCTGAAGTTGTGCGGGTACACGCTTGACAATCTCGATTAGCCCTGAAAGGTTGGTCTTGTATGCTTGATGAGTCAATTTGACAGGGCTTAGGTACTCCCCGAGCGATCGGACATTTTGAGACACTGCATACATGTTGAGTCCCATTTTCTGCCAGTAAAACCAGTCTTGTAAGTCAATTTTTCTATAGCCGCCGGGAAAATCACTGAGCCAGGGATTTTCTCTTATCTGTGACAGGGCATGCTCAAAGTTTAGACGATTGTCAATACGTTCAACTAACACGTTGAAGCCTCTTCTGTTACTCTTAAGCTCATTGGCCACCATCACGCGCTTGAGGAAAGTTTTGTCTTTAGAGAAGAGTTTCCATTTTAGCCAACCGAATGGGTTATTCCGGGCACCCATCGCTGATCTTAAGACCTCCTGAAACTTTCCAAGCTCTTTGGCTGGCAGGGAGGTCTCAAGACTGGCCCCTCGAAAGCATGCCATCAGCACGCGTTCAACCTGCGTGAGCCAGTTTAGGTCTTGCGTTGGTTTTTTCTGATGGAGGTGTGAAAAAACCTTATAGACAACATGCTCTTTTAAGCCTTCAGAGAGGACCTTGATCTCAGAAAATTTCCCAGACAAGTAATGAGCAGAGTCAAAGTCAATGGGTTGAGCGGAATACGACTGCGAATCTTTAAAGATCTGCTCACCAAAAGCCTTTACACTGTTGGGGATGTTCTTTATGAGAACAAGGTCACTGGTACTGAAATTGGCAAAAGAAGGACCTTTTGCCCAAAAATGAGATCGCTGTTCAAATCGATTAAAATAACCAAGATAAGCCTCAAATTTTCTAAGTGTCTCCTCAAGCGAAGTGTAGTGGAATGCACGGTACTCGAGGTTCATTGAAAAGCTATCGCCTTCGGGATCGCTTATGAGATAAAGCTCCTTGGCCGACTTTCCACATTCGTCCTCATTGAAAAGTGCCTCTCTAAAATCTTCCAGTTCTTCCAGAATGTGGTCAATTCTTCGACTTGCTTGAAGAAAGCCTCTTTCTAGTTGTATTGAGTCGAGACTATTATTTTTTTGGCGGTAGACACTGATGGCCTCGACTTGACTATTTATTTGTTCATAAATCGGTTTCCTGTCGTTCTTAAAGTCATGTACCAACGCCACAAAATCATGCATGTTCTTTTCTTTCAAGCGCTGAAAAACCACATCAAGTGCAGCCCTCTTTTGGCAGACGAGTAGGACTTTTTTGCCGCGTGCGATGAAGTCGCAAATCATATTACTTATGAGTTGTGATTTCCCGGTACCTGGTGGACCTTGCACCACAATGGAGTTCCCCTTTTTTATTTCCTTCAGTGCTTTCTCTTGGTAGGCATCAAGGGGGAAAGGTGTAAAGGTGTTTTCTTCATTCACACGGTCAAACAAGGCCAGCTGATTTTTATTTTCTTCGTTTACTTTCTTTATAAAGAAATCTTCGAGGTCCCGGCCCTGGTCATCCTCAATCAGTTTTACATAGTCAGGCACCAAGTATGATCCCGACTGAGGAAAGATCCCCAGGATGGCTTGTGCAAACAATTTTATTCTTCCACGTTGTTCAGTTGTTTCCAGATGTGACTTGGTAAACTGACTGAAAGTCCACAGTTGGTCCGTAAAGTTGTCTTGATTGAAGTGTAGCTCAACACCACTTTGCTTAAGTAGTTCGTAAAGTTGTGTGCGAAAAATCGTGCTATCTTTATCGTACTCGTCGATTACGGTCTCAATCAGTTCTTCGTCAAGCGGTGTATTGTTGTAATAGGCATAGGCCAGTAAAAAGGTCTTGTTGAATGTGACATTTACATCTTGTCTACGAAGGAGATACCATTTACCGTCTTCCAAGGAAAGCTCGACAGGGAAAAAAAGCAAGGGACATCTTGCGATGGTATCATCCATGAATTTTCCCTTCACAAATGGCCAACCCACGTAAAGATCTTTGGCTCCCCGCTCATCAAAAATGAATTTCTCAATCCTTTTGATCTTCTTTAGTCTTTTACTTACCTCGTTAGCCTGTGCACTTCTGCTATCCGTTTCCTCACATAGGTAAATCTTGGTTTTTTGCTCAATAAGCTGTTTGACAATATTGAAACTGGGTTCATTGTCAATGAAATCAAAATCGTGGATATCGATCAGTTGATCCTTGAGAAGTCGCAGCAGTTGCAGAGATCGACTATTCCCAGAAAGGTTGCTGAGCCGTCTTAAATATGATCTAAGAACTTTTTGCATTCAATTAATCAAGATAGGGCTGTAAGCGGGTAAAAGTTTCTTCATCAATTGCTTGAATTTTTCTAAGGTCTTCCGATGAGGCAATGTCGCCATTGTGTTTGCGAAAGTTGATAATGATCCAGGCCAAATCGTACGTGATGTAGGGATGCGCTGCCAGAATTTTGGCAGAGTCGGAGTTGATCTTAATGCGACGTGGTGGCGAAAGGACTGAAAAACTTTTCTGGACTGCTGATACGGCTTCTTCCGGAAGCCCATAGACTTCGTTCAATTGACTTTTGTCATGAAATCCTCCCAAGAGCTCTCTAAATTTCACAATACGCCGGGAGTATGAGGGGCCAATCCCCTTAATCTGCTGGAGTGCTTCCTCGGTAGCAGTGTTAAGGTCTTGCACCACAATTTCGTCAGGATCGGAAGCATGCACATGGGTATTCTTAGTAGCCAACCTTGAGTCGCCTCTTCCATAGTCCAGGTCTGTTGGGAACTTCTTTTGAGCCGCATTGGGCGAAGTAGGCCTATAGACTGGCTTTGGTGTCGCTGACCTCAGTTCGTAGGATGCTTCTACCTCCGCCACCCAAGCTTCCAAATCGTCGAAATGATCAGCCTCTTGCGCAGTAGGGTTTTTGACCATGTGCACGTATACTCTAGCAAAGGAGATACTCAAGATCATGACAAAAATCAGCATCAGCGTTCCTCTTGCCTCAACCCTGGAAAAACCTAGTGCATTTGAGATAGCCTTGGTGAATAACCTAAACACTATTTATAATAATTCTAAATAATTGTTAGATGGACTTTATCAAACCAATATAGTCAAGGCGCTGTTATTTTTGTATTCTTTAATTCAATAATGGAAGGGCTAAAAGCGATATCACTAACTCACAAGCACGCACCGATCGATGTGCGCGAAAAGGTCTCTATGGAGTCCGAAGAGGCTGGTTCGCTCTTGTTGAAGCTAAAAGAAGTCTTTGATGTTGAAGAGGCTTTGATCATCTCTACGTGCAATCGAACAGAGATTTACTACTCCTCGGTAGAGGATCTGGATTCAAAGATCATCAGCGTACTATGTTCTCATAAGGGAATTTCCTCGCAAGCGATAACCAAGCATTTCAAATTACTTAAGTCAGATGTAGCGATTCCTCACTTGTTCAAGGTCGCACTGGGGCTTGAGTCAAAAGTCTTGGGTGATATTCAGATTTCGAACCAAGTGAAGCGGGCCTACCAGCAAAGTGCAGACTTGAATTTGGCGGGACCGTTTTTGCATCGATTGATGCATACGATATTTTTTGCTAACAAACGAGTGGTCCAAGAGACCCGTTTTCAGGATGGTACGGCTTCTGTCGCATCGGTTGCTTCGGACCTTATTGACAAGTTTGTCGGCAAATACGAAAATCCACGCGTGTGCTTAGTGGGTTTAGGAGAGATAGGCCAGAATGTGCTTGAGAATATCAACACAGAGCAGTTGCAGATTACGCTTTTAAATCGAACAAAGTCCAAAGCTGAAGCATTTGCAAAGGCAAAAGGTTTTGCGGTGAAGGACCTCAGCGACCTCCCCGAGGTAATTAAAAATAGCGATGTGGTGATTTCGGCAGTTGCCGCCAAAGACTATTTAATCAAGGAATCGAGCCTTGGAGATAAAGAGTCACCTACGTTATTTATCGACCTATCTGTTCCAAGAAGTATCCAACCAGAGATTGATAACCGATCAGGGGTTTTGTTGTATAACGTGGATCAATTGACGGAAAAAACATTGAAAGCAAAAAAGGTTCGAGAAGAAGCCGTTCCTGATGTACTGGAAATCGTCGAAGACTCTCTTAGCAGGTTCGATAGCTGGAAGTCTGAAATGGAAGTTTCTCCCACTATCCAACGCCTAAAATCTACGTTGGATCAAATTCGAAAAGAAGAGTTGTCGCGATACACGAATGTTGGTGAGGAGGAGATGAAGTTGCTCGAGGTAGCTACTAAGAACATGATGCAAAAGCTGATTAAGCTACCAGTACTTCAACTGAAAGCAGCCTGCCAACGTGGAGAAGCAGAAAACCTGGTTGGCGTGCTCAACGATCTTTTCAATCTTGAAGAGCAGGAAGCTCAGAAAAAATAGGCCTGCTGCCCATTTTGGGGCACATATCTATGCGTGCAGTCAATTCAATCATCTTTTTTTTACTGGTTTTCCAAGCGTTAGCAAATCAATATACGGTCTTTGTTAAGGATGGTTTTTATGGACTTCGGGACAATGAGGGCAATGTTGCGGTACCTCCGGTTTACGATCAACTAGGATGGTCAAACGAAACGGAGAAGCTTGTTGATGAGGTCATTGGATTCAAAGAAAACGGCTACTGGGGGCTGATATCTACAAAAAACAGGGTTGTAGCTGAAGCAAAATACTATTCGATTGTTCCGTTTGATCAGAAGCTCCTGAAAGTTGCAATCAAAGGAAGATTTAGCAATCAGTTATTCTACGGCTTAATCAATGCTTCAGGTAAGATCGAAGTGAATACCAATTACTTTTCAGTAGGATCAATCGATTCCTACCTTTTGGTCAGCGACTATGCGCAAAGGCAGAAGTTTGGAATCATCGATTTCGCCGAAAAACGACTTGTGCCTTCAAATTATAAGCGTGTACGAGTCGAAGGAGATCTCTTCTTTTGTCGTCGTTTCAGTGATAAACTTGACGTGTACAAAAGCTCCGGATTGCCCGTTTGTCAAGGCTTGGATTCAATCAGAACTGTAGATGCCGGAATTGTGGGCTATAAGCAAGGATATGCTGGATTTGTAAATAGGGATGGCATAGTACAAGAAGGATTCCGAAACAAAGACATACAATTTTCCAACGGTGAGATGAGGAAGGTTCCCTTTCCGACATGGGAAGTCTATTCAAAAGACGAACTCCTTTTTGATTTACAGGCGGATTCTCTCGGATATCGAGGAGATGATTTTTGGGATGCGTACATCAACGGGACACATCACCTGGTATCTTCCGATTCAAGCTATCAATTCAAAGATTCCTTCCTAAAAGGCGTTTCTGATAATCACTACTTATTACAAAATACCAGATCCGGAAAATGGTCGGCGCTCACTAAACAACATGAAGTTGTCCTACAGGATTATGATTCACTACACTTGGCAGACTATGCTGTTTGGGGACAGCAAGATGGCACTTGGCAGCTACATAACAGATACGGGGAAAAGCGGAATCGTTTTGCGTATCAAAGTGTATTGGCGGGAAACAACGGCCAATTCATAGTGCAACTAAATGGACATTGGGGGATCATGGATCCATTGGGGACGCTCATCACTCCAATAAAATATGATGCGATTGAACGAGTGCAGGGGTTTTATCGCGTAGGATATTTGGGAAAAAGCGGAATCATGGACGTCTCCGGTGCTTGGAAAGTAAGAGCAGAGTATCATGACGTCTCAATATTTAAGGAGCTATTTGTGGGGAGAAAAGGCTACAGTTTCTCTTATTTTGGACTAGATGGGTTGATTGCGAAAACGACATTGGCGCCTGTGCAAGACTTTGGAAATTCCTTGCTGATTCAGGAAGAGGAGCTGGTTGGTTTGATGAATCTTGAGGGGCGAGTGGTGGTAGAACCTTGCTGCCAAGAAATACATTGGAGAGATGGATTCTTTACGTTAAAAGGAGACTCTTCATTGGAAATTGCCGATGGCTCTGGAAACGTGATCTTTGAATCAACGCTTGAGCTACAGGCTTTCGGGGGTCAACGTGAGGATCTTTTTTTGGTAGAGAAAAGAGACAAATGGGGATTTTTAGATGCTGAAGGACGTCTGAGAATTGGAAACAGATATGACAGTGCACGTTTATTTGCAGAAGGACTTGCTCCAGTGAAGTTTAGAAATAAATGGGGTTTCATTGACAAAAACGAAGTGTTGGTTATCCAGCCCTATTACGACGATGTATCATATTTCGAAGACGGATTAAGCATCGTCAGCATTAACGATAGATACGGTTTGATAGATAGGAGTGGGAATGAGATTGTCAAAGTGAAATGGAAGGAAATCGTGAAGTTGGAAACAGGAAACTATCGATTCACAGATGAACTTGATCAAATGGGTATCATCTCCAGTGCTGGAAAAATCCTTCTTAGACCTTCTTTTGATTTTTTAATCGACTACGGAGATAAAATCCTGGTCACAAAAAATAACCTTAAGGGGGTACTTGATTACCGTGGTAATCAGATATTCAAGATTGGATTCAAAGAAATCAAGATTTCTGGGGACTACACAACTTTAAAACATTAGATTGCCCTTTGGCAAATTTTTATTAGGCAAACCGTTATACTACATGGATTTCAATCACTTTTTGGAGTCTGTAAACCAAAACATAAGTGAAGCTCTCTATAGAAGCAATGAGCGAGGTCTGATCTATGCCAATAGAGCCTATGCAGAGATCTTTGGATTTGATAGCGAGGAGGAAGCGATGATGGATACAACTGCCCGTTTGTACAAGTATCCGGAGCAAAGAGACCAGCTAATCAAGAAGCTAAGCGAAGATGGAAAATTCAACAACGCCGAGGTAACCTTTGTGAAGCGGGACGGGACTGAATTCATTGGTTTGGTCAGTGCGGTTCAATTCAAAAGTAAGACTGGGGAGGTTTTCTGGGATGGGAGTATCCGTGACATTACCATCTATCGAGAGATTATTAATAAGCTTTTGGATCGAGAGCAACTCTTGGATAGCATCAATAAAAATATCAATGAGGCGATTTATCGAAGCAAGTTTGAGGGGGGCTTGATTTACATCAATGAAGAGTTTGTAAAAATGTTTGGGTATGATAGTGTAGGTACCCTGCTTCAAGGCGATGTACACGATTTATACAAGAATCCCGCAGATCGAGACAAAATTGGAGAAGAGCTTGTTCAAGGAGAATCGCTCACCAACCGTGAAGTTGAGTTCAAGCGTAAAGATGGTAGCACATTTTGGGGCTACTTAAACTCCATTAAAGTGAAAGGGCAAGACGGGGAGATCTACTTCGATGGAGCTATTCGAGATATTACAAAGGAGAAGGAGGCAGATGAACTTGCGAAGCAACAGGCTCAGATGCAAGAATTGCTTATATATATCTCTTCCGGGTTAATCAATCTTCCGTTGGAGGAAATTGATGAGGCAGTTGAACTCAGCTTGCAAGGCTTGGGAGAATTTGTGGATGCGGATCGAGCCTACATATTTGAGTTCAAGGATAGCCATACATCCATGGAGGTTTTTTCCTGGGTGAATGAAGGTATTAGTGCGATAAAGAATGAAAGCGAAGCGAAAGACTTTGCGGAAGAAGTAAAACAGCACTTTCATATTTTGAATCAGGGCAGATTCTTTTTGCTTACGGATGTAGATAAGCTTGAAGAAAGCCCTTTGAAGAAGGTCTATGAAAAACAAAAGATCAAGTCTTTACTAAATGTTCCTTTGCTGGAAAATGGGAAATGTACCGGATGTGTAGGTTTTGATTGGGTAGTTAAGCATAGGGATGTAAGTGACGTAGAGGTGCTATTGTTGAAGCTCTTCTCGGAGATGTATGTCAACATTCGCGAGCGAAGCTCAAGAGAGACCGAGTTAAGAAAACTCTTTGACAAGACGATCGAACAAAACCAACGACTCAAAGACTTTTCCTACATCACTTCTCATAATTTTCGATCGTCCGTAGCGAATCTGATGGGTTTACTTACCATTCTTGAGGAGGATAGGGGTAATGATGAGTTTTTCTCCATGATGAAGGAGACGGCACTCAAGCTGAACCTGGCAATCGATAGTATCAATGACCTACTTAATTTCGAAAAAGACTTAAATGAACTTGAGAAGAAAGACTGCGATCTTAATCAAATCGTTTCGGATATCATCGTCCTTAACAAAAAGACCTCACACGATAAGAACATAAATTTTGAGGTAAATATTCCTGACAAACTCTCGGTCAAGGTTTTGCCAGCCTATCTCCAGAGCGTGCTTTTGAACTTAATCACCAATGCAATGAAGTATGGAGTTACACCTGAGAAAAGATGTATCTACATTGAAGCTAAAAAAGAGAGAGAATTAGTACTTTTAACCATTAGGGACGAGGGAGTAGGAATTGATATGGAGCGATACGGAGAAAAATTGTTCAGACTTGGATCTAGATTTCATGCGGATATGGACAGTGGACATGGCATGGGACTATACATCACAAAGCAGCAAGTCGAAGCAATTGGAGGGAAGATTGAGGTAGAAAGTGAGGTGAATAAAGGTACTACGTTTAAGGTTTATTTAAATGCCTAACCAGAAGATACTATTAGTTGATGATGATCCTATTTTTCTGACGCTTGCGGAATTGGCGTTAAAGAAAGAGCGTTCTGACTTGCAGATTTTTAAAGCATTTAACGGTGAAGAGGCCATCAATTTCCTAACCAATGAAGTTGTTGATGCCATTTTCTTAGATCTAAATATGCCTGTCATGAATGGATGGGAATTTCTGGATGCATATGCAGACATGAAGCCCGATGGCAACAAAATATTTATCCTCACCTCTTCCATAGATCCCTCAGATAAAAAACGTGCGACCGAAAACCCGCTTGTTTCAATTATGCTGGAAAAGCCGCTCAATAAGGAAAAAATTGAACAGGCTTTGAGTTAAGCTATTCAGGGAATAGCTCCAGTTGAGAGGGCAAAAGTTGAAAACTCATTCGATGATGCGGTGTAGAACCCATTTCCCTAATCCCGTCTCGATGTGATTTCGTAGGGTATCCAACATTGGTCTCCCAGCCATAGCCCGGAAAATCAAGAGCCAGTTGTTTCATTAGGTCATCTCGATAGGTTTTTGCAAGCACAGAGGCTGCCGCAATCGAATAGAACTTACCGTCTCCCTTTATAATGCACTCGTGAGGGATGTTGCCAAACGGGTTAAACCTGTTTCCGTCTATTAACAAGAGTTCTGGAGTGATCTTTAGTTTTTCAATTGCCCGGTGCATGGCCAAGTAGCTAGCGTTCAAAATGTTAATATCATCGATTTCACCTGGTGATGCTACTCCAACGCCCCATGCCAGCGAGGAATTTAATATCTCTTTTCGAAGCTCCTTGCGTTGTTTTTCGCTAAGCTGCTTGGAGTCATTGAGAACTTCATGTGAATAGTCTTTTGGAAGTATTACCGCTGCTGCGACCACCGGGCCAGCAAGACATCCTCTTCCTGCTTCGTCACAACCAGCTTCAACTTTGTCGTACTGAAAATAGGGGGAAAGCATAACCAAATGTACAAACCAATGGGCACCTTAGATTCTGGTTATGTAAAAATGACACCAACTTTTGAAGCCTTCAAAAAAAATACCTGTCTTTCAACAAATGCTACTCAAAAACACAAATGAAAAAGATCACCCAAGTCGTAGCCTGCCTCGTGCTTATCGCTACAACATCTCAAGCGCAATCCCTTACCCAAACCGTAAAAGGACAAATCACGGATGAACAATCAGGTTCACCCATAATAGGGGCGACGGTACTCGTCGCCAATACGGATCCTCCTCAAGGTGCCATCACAGATCTTAACGGCTTTTACAGAATTGAAAACGTGGCGATCGGACGACAAGGTCTTCTTATTTCTTACACAGGGTTTGAGCCCGTCAGTATCCCTAATGTTCTGGTAGGATCGGGGAAAGAAGTGGTCATAGATGTGGAGCTGATTGAGTCGATTGAGCAGTTGGATGAGATTGTGATTACCGCCAGCGATCAACAGAAAGGTCAACCGAAAAACGAACTCGCTACTGTTTCAGCTATTTCGTTGGGCATGGATGAGATTAGCCGATTTCCGGCCACCTTTAACGATCCAGCTCGAGCTGCTTTGACCTACGCCGGTGTCCAAACAGGTGGCGATGACCTCTTAAACGAAATTGTTATTCGAGGCAATTCGCCAAAAGGTATTCTCTGGCGGCTGGAGGGTGTAGAAATCCCAAATCCAAATCACTTCACTTCCGTGGGATCCTCTGCTGGCGGAATAAGCATGCTCAGCAACAATGTGCTTTCAAATTCTGACTTTTTTACCGGAGCATTCCCTGCTCAGTACGGAAATGCCCTCTCAGGGATTTTTGATCTGCAACTACGTCAAGGAAATTTTGACAAACATGAGCACACGGTACAGACAGGTCTTTTGGGGGTTGCCGCTGCCTCTGAAGGTCCAATTTCAAAGAATAGCAACGCTTCCTATCTTGTAAATTATCGTTACTCAACCCTTGCCTTGTTGAGTGGGCTTGGACTTGATATTCTAGGGGAGCAAGAGGATATCACCTTCCAGGATTTAAATTTTAAATTCAGAATTCCGACAAAGAAATTTGGCTCATTTTCGATCTGGGGGCTGGGAGGAAGAAACACCTATCGCTTTCTGCCTAATGTGGAAGCAGGCGATATTGACGATGATAGCGAGGATCAAACGCTTGGAGTGGCAGGGGTCACGCATACTATTTACACGTCGGATGATGCGTTCTTAGAAACCATTATTTCTGGCTCTTACAATAGGATTGCGAATCAATACAACCAGCTGCTAGACGTGGACGGCAGTCGTCCTGGCTTGGAGAAGGTATCTTTTGTAGAGGAGGAGTTTATCGAATCTCAGATACGAATTTCATCCTTTTACAACCGAAAAATTTCGGCACGTCATACCCTTCGGGTGGGCGGAATCTTAAGTGATTTGATGTTTGACATCAAGGATCAGTTCAGAGATAATGCGAATGATCCATTCACAATAGCGCTGGATGAAAATGACAATGCCTGGTTTTATCAGGCCTTCGGAAACTGGCAGTACAGAACAAGTGACGCTTTTACGGTCAATTCAGGCCTCCACTTTTCACACTTTGCACTGAATGGAAAATCGTACCTGGAACCCCGACTTGGTTTCAGATGGGATCGAGAGACGCATGTAATTTCAGGTGGTGCAGGCTTGCATAGTCGTATGGAAACGGTAGCACTGTATACCGCCAGGCAGTACATAGATGAAGATACGTTTGTCCAAAACAATCGAGACCTTGGATTTACCAGAGCATTACACGCAGCAATTGGGTATGAAAAAATGTTGCAACCAAAATTGAGGTTTAAGGCAGAAATATATTATCAGTCACTTTTTGATGTGCCCGTTGCTGCAAGTGATTCCAACGCCTTCGTTGGGTCCTTCTCTACCTTGAATGAATTTGATGGATACTTCTCGGAGGAGTTGGCAAATGATGGTACCGGAAAAAACTATGGTTTAGAACTTACCTTGGAAAAATTTCTGGATCAAGGGTTTTACATGCTCACCACTACGTCGTTGTATAAGTCACTCTACACGGGTGCAGACGGTGTCCAGCGGAGTACGCAATTTGACGGTGGATACATTTTCAACTTTTTGGCAGGCAAAGAATTCCCTGTAGGAAAAAGTGGCAACAATACATTCAGTATGAATGGGAAGCTGATTGCAGCCGGAGGCAAGCGACAGGAGCCCATTCTTCAGCGCCAATCGGTTGCGCAGGGATTTACGGTTTTTGACTATCAAAACCGGTATGATTTAAAGTTAGATGACTTTTTCAGAATTGACGTCGGATTTTCATTCCGCAAGAACAAAGGCAATAGAACTTCTGTGATTGCGCTGGATATTCAGAACCTCACGCAGCGCGAAAATGAAATTTTCCGATTTTACAACGGATCAGAAACACAGGTGAGCTTCATTCCAAATTTGAGTTACCGATTGGAGTTTTAGGTTAGAAGGTATTGGTAGAGACAAACCAAAAACCAAATATTCAGTTAGTACCTTACATGAAAATTAAGAAACCCGTCAGAAAAATGAAACTACTCGGATTTGTAGCAACATTGTTATTCTTTAGTTGTCAGACGCAAGGCAATAAAACTACCGAATCGCTGCTTACAGCTCCAGCGGCTGCAGTTGATTACCAAAAATTGGATACTGCAACATTTGCCGGAGGATGTTTCTGGTGTGTGGAGGCCTCATTTGAGCAGATTAAGGGAGTTGCCGAAGCAGTTTCCGGATACTCCGGAGGCAAGAAAAGTACCGCTGATTACCGGTTGGTTAGTGCGGGCAATACAAAACATGCTGAAGCCGTTCAGGTGTATTTCGACCCTGCGGTAATTAGTTATGAGACGTTATTGGACATCTTTTTTACCGCCCACGATCCTACCCAACTAAACCGGCAAGGCCCCGACGTGGGAACCCAATATCGATCTGAGATTTTCTATCACAATGCTGCGCAGCAGGAGCTGGCTGAAGCCAAAATAGCGTCCATTCAGGGTGACTTTAGTCGGCGTGTGGTAACAGAGGTAAGCAAGCTAGATGGATTCTACGTGGCAGAAGCATACCATCAGGATTACGAAAAGAAAAACCCCAACAACTCTTACATACGTAACGTTTCAAGACCTAAAATAGATAAGGTAGCCAAGAAGTTTAAAGCCATTTTGAAGACAGAAGATTAGGCGTCTGACAGTAGGTGCTCAATGGTTTTTCTAGTGAGCGGCTTGGATAGAAACTCTTTCACGTACGGATACGTATTTGCCTTTTTGTGATCTTCGGGATCTACGGAAGATGAAAGGATGTAGATATCCATTTCTTTCTCGAGATGATCTTTGATCTCCGCAAACTCATCAAGAAATTTCCAGCCATTTAGGATTGGCATATTCAGATCAAGGAACAAAATATCAGGTACCTTGCTGCTGGGTTCTTTTAGGTAATCCAGGGCCTCACTGCCATTGTATAAAGAAACACTCTGCAGACCGTGGTTGATCTGCTCAATGAACTTTTGAGCAATCCAGTGGAAGACCTGCTCATCATCTACGAGTCCAATAAGGTGATTGCTAAATTTCATCTTTCTTCTTATCAAAGGTAATCTTAAATTTTGTCCAGGCTCCGATTTTGCTTTCAACATGGATTTTGCCACCCATTACATCTACTTGGTTTTTAATCAAGAACAAGCCTACACCTCTGCTGTCTTCGTTGGAATGGAATCTTTTCCCGAGCTTAAATAGATCGTTTTTGTGTTTGGCGGTGTCGATGCCGATACCGTTATCTTCCCATTCCAGCACCACCTTACCATGCTCATCATGATATGATTTGACAGACACTTTACATTGCCTTTCTTCAGCTCTATATTTTAGACTATTGGATAAAAGGTTCAGAAAGATGCTTTCCAAATAGATGGGCGGGTACTCGATTTCACGTATTTGAAAATCTCTTGAAATCTCTGTTCCGCTATCCAGTACCGCTCCTTTTTGAAGGTCCATGGTGTGGTCCAGGAGTCTGTTTAAATCTACGTTAGCGGTAGAGATGTTATCCTCCTGCTGGATCTTGAGTACTTGATTGAGTTCATCAATGGTTAGAAGTGCCTTAGTACTTACATTCCGAATATGTTGGGTGATCTCAAGCTGCGTTGCATCGTCACTGTTTTCAAACAGTTCCAGGAGAGATACAATGCTGCTGATAGGAGATCTCAAGTTGTGTGATACAATTTGAGCGAACTCCAGTAAGCGCTCATTCTTCCCTTTCAGCTCATCCGCAAGAGTGGTAAGAATGGTATTTTTCTCCGTTAGCGTATCCTGAATTTTTCGCAATTCTGTGATATCTGAGTAGGTGCAGATGACATGCAGGAATTGACCGCTGGAATCAAAAATCGGTTCGGCATCAACCAAAAGCCAAACAAAGTCCTTTTGGGTAGGACGATGAACCCCCATGACAGATTGCCTAACCGGTTTACCTGTCTTGATGGCCATAGGAATAGGAAAGTTCTCATTCTTGAACTCGCTACCATCTCGGTGCACAATTCTCCATCCTGGATCATATGCTGCCTTTCCTAAAAATTGACTTTCGGTGAGACCAAGCAATTCGTAGGCAATCCGGTTACAAAGAAGTGGCTTGGTTTCCTTATCGTACAGACCTACTCCAATGTTCATATCATGAATCATGGACATAAATCGACGCTCACTTTCAAATAAAGCTTCCTCTGATTCCTTGATCTCCGATATGTCGGTGATCATGCCGAGCATCTTTATATTTTCTTCTCCGATAAATACACCTTTGTCATGAATGTACATGTAATGGCCATCGGCGACTTGGTATCGATACTTGATATCAACTTTTTCCTTGTTTTTCTCTGCCCTTTCGAAGGCATCCAAGGTATATTGTAAGTCGTCGGGGTGGATGTTCTTTTCCCATGCATCAATATGACTTATCTCCGTTTTTTTGTATCCAAAGAGTTCCTCAGTACTCCCGCTCCATTGGATTGTACCCGTTTCGTGATGATAATGATAAACCACAAGGCGAATGGATTTGGCAATCAGCTCGTATTTCTGACGCCAGTCTTCCCGCTCAAGTTCAATTTTCTTTTTGTCCGTGATATCTTGTACAGTGCCGGTAAGCTTTATGCTGTCACCAGACTTCACAATATTGCCAATCCCCTCCACCCAATGGTAGGTACCGTCTGGCCATTTTATTCGGTGCTGATTAAAAAATGAATTGCCAACTTCTGACTGCTGGATGATTTCTAAAACGCCTGCCCGATCATCCTCATGAATGAGGTTTAAATACTGAGTGACACTACCATCAAAAGACTGCGCAAAATCAAAAAAATGCTTGGAGACGTTTCCTGTCCAGTCTAGAATGCCACTACCAAGATCAAATTCCCACAAAGACATCTTAGCCGAACTGAGCGCATCTCGGATACGCCTATCAAGTTCAGTTGCATGAGTGGCGGTTTTGGTCATTCCAAAAAAGGTTTTAGCTAGCTGATCTATTTAAAACACGCCCTGATGCTTTAATGTTTGGTCACGCACGAAGCGAGAACCTTACATCCATAACTACGAGTAGTGACAACCTTTTTCAGGTAATTATGCTCCTTCACTTAATTCAAGCCAGCGAAGTTCTTTTTCATCTAAGTCAGCTTCTACACCTTTTAAGGTATTACTGATTTCTTGCAGCTTTTCGTACTCCGTTTCAGCATTCATAGCGGATTGCAGGTCTGCTTTTTGCTTTTCGAGTTTGGGAATTTCCTTCTCCAGTTGATCGAGCTCACGTTGGTCATTGTAGCTCAATTTTTTCCGCTCGCGTTGTTCTGTCTCCTTTACTTTTTCAAGCGGCTTAGGTTTTTCTTTGGGCCGCGATTCGTTCATGGTCGCTTCTTTGCTATCGCGATAGTCTGTGTAGTTTCCTGGAAAGTCCTTGATCTCCCCATTGCCTTTAAAAACAAATAAATGATCCACCAAGCGGTCCATAAAGTATCGATCGTGAGAGACAATGATCAGACACCCAGCAAAATGTTGAAGGTAATCTTCCAGGACATTGAGTGTGGTGATGTCCAGGTCGTTCGTGGGTTCATCTAAGATGAGGAAGTTGGGATTTGCCATCAAGACACGAAGCAATTGCAATCTGCGTTTCTCTCCACCACTGAGTTTTCCAACAAAGTTGTGTTGCATTTTGGGTGGAAAGAGAAACTGATTAAGAAGCTGAGAAGCAGTTACTTCCGAGCCATTTTCCAGCCGAATGTATTCTGCAACTTCCTTTACAATATCCAACACTTTCTTGTTGGGATCGAAAATGGTTTCATCTTGTGTATAGTAGCCAAACTTGGTCGTTTGTCCCACTTCCATCGTGCCACTGTCGGGTTGAATTTGTTGCGATAGTACGTTGAGAAATGTTGATTTACCTACTCCATTCGGCCCTATAATGCCTACTTTCTCTTTGCGTTTGAACACGTAACTGAAGGCGTTAATCAAGCATTCCTCGCCATATTTCTTGGTTACCTTATCCAGCTCAAGAATTTTTTTCCCCTGCCGTTCTCCTCTGAGGTTCAACTCCATTTTCTGAGCTACCTGTCCACTGTGTGCCTTTGCTTTGATGCCATCAAATGCATCTACTCGATATTTCGCCTTGGTTCCCCTTGCCTTTGGCTGTCGCCGCATCCATTCCAACTCCGTTTTGAAAAGGTTTCGAGCCTTGTCAATCGAGGCAGCCTCCATCTCCATACGTTCGGCTTTCTTTTCCAAATACTGACCATAGTTTCCTTTGTATCGGGTAATACTTCCCCGATCTATCTCAAGTATTTCGTTGGTTACTCGATCCAGAAAATACCGGTCGTGGGTTACCATAAGCAGCGTGAGATTTGCAGAGGCAAGATAGTTCTCTAACCATTCGATGATCTCCAGGTCGAGATGGTTGGTCGGTTCGTCAAGAATCAGGAAATCAGGCTTTACCACCAACGCTTGGGCCAGTGCCACACGTTTTTTCTGTCCACCCGAAAGATCTTGCATTTTTTGATCCAGGTTGTGAATGCCGAGTTGCCCAAGCAGTGCCTTGATCTGGTGTTCATACTCCCAAGCATTAAGCGCATCCATTTTTTCAATCAATGGGGTGATGTCAGGCGCGTTTGTAGGGTCTGTTTCCGTTTTGAGAAGTGCAATCTCGTAGGCACGAATCACCTGTAGCTCTTCCGTTTCTTCGGAGAATACCGCTTCAATAATTTTTTCTTCCGGCTTAAAAGCGGGGTGTTGCGCCAGCATGGAGACTTTTAGACCCTTGCGGAATGAAACAACGCCGGTATCTGCAGTCTCTTTACCGGATAGTACTTTAAGCAGTGTTGATTTTCCTATTCCATTTACACCGACCAATGCTGCTTTTTGACCCTGTTCAAGCCCAAAACTGAGGTGCTCAAATAGCAGCTTTTCATCATAGCTTTTGGATAGTTCTTCTACGGATAGGTAATTCATGATTTGAACTATTGAATGATCCCTTTCTGGTTGGAATTTCCGTCAAAGACTATTTCCCAGTCGAGCTTTTGCGAAATAGTATAGTGCTCGCTTTCGGCTTCCCTTTTGAAAAGGATGGTAAGTTCGTTCTCCCCTATTTTAATATTCTCCAGCTTGGCTTGATTCCAGGATGCAGGCATTTGTGGCTTAATGGTGATTCTCTTATTGAACGCCTCCGGCTGTATACCAAAGAAGTAATCGACTATAGGTACGGCTACCGCATAAACATTCCAGCCCTGAGCAACCATTCCAAAGTCGGGACTTACCTCGTACATAGAACCCGGCAATGCGTAAGAGAAGGAGTTTTGTAGTAATTTCAAATATGCTAATGAAGCCTCCGCATTTCCATAGCGAGCCTCACTTATGGCTTGTACTCCGGTTGGGAGGGTCATAACGGCACCTACGTAGCTAAAGGCTTTCCATTTTTCGGCCTTCTCTTGATTTTCATCTCGGTCTATGCCGGTGACAAACATCCCGAATCGATTTTGATACTTTTTAGCGGTCTCCAGCGCTTGCTGTGCCTTGTCCTGGTCTGCAATGCCCACCTCCATAGGCGTATTTACTACCCAGTTATGATGGACCACGAATCCTTGTAGGTCCTCCGGAACCTTGCGGGCGTTCTTCTTGGTTTCCTGAAGCTCTGTTACGGACCACGGTTTGTTTATTGTATCTGCTCTCACGATTGCCGCTTCGATCAGCTCCAAAGCTTCTTCCTTAGAGGATCGAAAATCCGCGAAACTCTTGGATTCCTGCACCCACCACTCGGTGTTGATTTTGCGGATCAAGTGATCAGCCTTTGATCGGTATTTTTCAGCCGTTTCTTTTTCTCCTTTGACGGTGGCAAAGTTGGCAGTTGCTTCATAGGCTTTAGCCAAGTAAGCCACCACGTCAATCATTTCGGAATGCAAGCCATGGATTTCCATCATTCCTGCGCCGTCAGGAAATCCGTTTTCGTCTTTATCCATGCGATCAATCCATTCGATTCCCTGAATGACATCATCGTAGTATGCATCTATGATGCGCTGATCTCCTGTCCATTGATAGGCTTTCCATAGTGAGGAAATAAACGTGGGTGTAGTATTGAGATTTCCTGGATTAAAGACAATGCCATTGGAGGACACCTCATGGACAATCCTACCATTCCCGTTCTCCTTTCTGGAAAGGTCCAGAATTAAGTCAATCGTGTTCATTGCTTCCTCATGCATTCCTGCAGAGAGCATTCCCTGGATAATGTAGGCGCCGTCGGTGCCAAACCACCAAGGATAGTCTGGGATACCTGCCGAAACCCCTCGGCCTACTTCAGGCACATCACGAACTAGCCACTGGGTATTGTATTTGATCCATCGAAACATTTGATCCAAACCTTCGTCATTGCTTGTCAGCGTATTGGTGGATGCCACTTGCTTGTACCTTTCAATTTTTTGAAGAAGCAGCTTCTCTGGCGACATGGTAAGTTGGTCGTACGTTGCAAAGGCACTTTCTCTTGATTCGTAAGATCCGGCAACAAAATAGCGCATCGTTTTACTGGTGTTTTCAGCCAATGAAATCGAAGTTTTTAGCGCAAAGTCTTTTCCCAGGTCATTGCTGTTTTGTTGTTCCTCCGTAGTGAAATTCTTTGAAGATAGATCGGCTCCGAAGAGCACAAACCAGGGATTGTTGGAATCCTTGACAACATACGCAGCTTTATTCTGATCAAAGGCACCCTCGTCTTTCCCATCTTCAATGTTTTCCCGTTCGGAAAGCCACGTTGGCCTCAGGTCTACATGTCCTACAAAATCCACCTCTAGTTCCACGGGCTGTGGGGAATTATTTGCGATTGAAAGTTCCACAATAAGACCTTCGATGCCATCAGGAACAAATTGAAACCTATCAATCTGTAGATCCCCTGATTTGAAGGTATGGAGGTTCCCAAATGGGAAGTTTTGGAAAAGTGAAGCCGAGTCTAAGGTCCAAAGCATCCGCTCATCCCTAACATGAATCGTAAAACCATCCATTAGCTTAATTGGATGATCCCAAATACCACCCATTTCACCACTGATGTGCCAGCCCAGGTCCGGGAACGAACCATCCTGGTGGCCAACCATGTACACCCGATCACCTGCGGTCACAAAGGGGCTTGCCAAGTAATCACTTGCTCCTGTGATTTGCTCCTGCGCTGAAGCAATTTCTAGAAGAGAAGAGGTTGGCTCTTCACGATTTGCACAAGTCGATAGGAAAAATATGAGTAATACTGCGATGAATAATCTGATCATGATTCAAAGGTAATCCAAGCTGAAACGATATGATTTACGTCATTGGGAACAAAATTGACTACTTGTAGCTTTATACCTAAAATACATGGGGATGAAAACGATCATACATTCATTATTTCTAGTTAGTATCCTGGGTTGCAGCTCATCAGTATCGCAAGAGATGAAAATAGCTCCACCTGCTGATTTTAACGGTTATTGGTATGCAGGGGAAGCGGAGATCACTAGCTACGAACTGGAGCAGGCCCGCTACGGGGAGATCCACAAGGGTACTTCGGTGCTTGTATTTGTGACCGAACCATTTTCAAAAAGAAAACAGGTGAAGTTGGACAATTGGCGAGATCAGAGCGAAGACAATGTCAGCGTACTCAAACTAAACATGACCAAGAAGTTTCTTACCGGTATCTATCCTTATTCCATGATGATGAGCACCTTTAAGCCGGTTTCTACAAACATCCATCCAAAGACGTTTAAGGTGACTACCTCTTCGCAAGAATGGTGTGGTCATACATTTATGCAAGCAAATTTAGATCAAGGAAAGTATAGGCTGCGAGGTTATTCCTACTTCGAGTCCGAAGGAGATGTGGATGAAATGGTCAAAGAGGTTGTGCTGGAAGATGAGCTATGGACCACGATCCGATTAGGTCCTGAGTTGCTTCCCACCGGATCTGTTGAGCTTCTACCTGCCACCTTTTATCTACGACTGCGGCATAATGAGATTAAACCCAAGAACGCAAAGCTCACTTTGACCTCGGTTTCAAATTCAGATTTTTCAGAAAGACCACATTGGGAGTATGAGATTTCGTATGCTGATCGACAGCTCACCGTTTACTTTGAGGAAGCATTCCCCTACGGTATCCTGGGTTGGCAGGAAACCTATGCCAGCGGTTTTGGAAATTCAGGAAGACTAACAACGAAGGCCAAACGCATCAACACCATTAAGTCACCCTATTGGGGAAAGAACAGCAATGCTGATCGGAAAATTAGAAAAGAATTAGGACTGTCTGTAGAGTAAGGATTCTCTAATTTCGTCCACATGAGTCAAGATAATCCCTGGATCACCCATTCAACAAAAGAGATTTATGCCAACCCGTGGATTGCTGTAACAGAACACGATGTGACCAATCCTGGCGGAGGGAAAAGCTTGTATGGGAAAGTGCATTACAAAGCCTTTGCGATAGGTATCATTCCGCTGGATAAAGATCAAAACACCTGGTTGGTGGGACAGCATCGGTATCCACTCGATGAGTATTCCTGGGAGATTCCTATGGGTGGAGGACCATTGGACATCTCGAGACTTCATTCTGCCAAAAGAGAACTAAAGGAAGAGACCGGTTTGTCCGCTGATCGGTGGACGGAACTCTGCAAGATTCATCTATCCAATTCTGTATCCGATGAGGTCGGGTATGCATATCTAGCCGAGGACTTAACAGAGGGAGAAACGGAATTTGAGGAAACAGAAAAGTTAGATATCAAAAAGGTGCCCTTCGCGGAAGTAGTCTCAATGTGCGATAACGGGGAGATTACGGACAGCTTGAGTGTTGCTGCAATCTATCGTCTGGCTCGCATGCTTGGCTTGTGATCTTTAGACGGCACCTAGGTTGTCTTTAAAAGCTAGAATAGCTTCATATACGTTGATTTCTCGTTCATTTCCATCAGATCAGGATCGTTTTTGAATCGGTTGCCATAATAGGTTTCGGTGATTTTGTAGGGATTGAAACCCAATTCAATCAGTTTATGATCTCGTAGGGTTTCAAGTCCTCGAATTGCAAACATTCGAGCCGATCTTACCGCTTCATTGTCCGCAAGAAAATTGTCTACGAGTGGCTCAAGTGAACTCAGGTAAGAGAACAAGGTGATCATTTCCTCTTTTGAAATCGAATCCATGCTTGGATATTTTTCGATTTCCTTAGCCTTGGATTCGGTGTAATACGGTCGGGCAAGGAGCTGTTTGTATTTGTTGGTTTTGATCAACTTGTAGATCGAATCAACCTCAGGGTGAAAATCTCTGAGTTGAAAAAAAAGTACCTGATCTTTTCCATTGCCGTAAAAAAGCTCACCACCCGTATAGCTGTTTTTTGATGCCTCAAATCCGATAAGCTGGATACCGTTTTCGTGTTTTAGAAATTCTGCAACAACACTTACCTTATCGATCTGCCAATAAGGCGTGTCTACCTGATAGTCTTGCAATCGTTCGGTGACAAGGCTGTCTGCAGAGATTGTTACCCGTTCTCTACTCGCTCCTCCTCCATCATTGATCTTGTACCAGGTCAAAAAGAATTCATCTTGCGCGTAGGAAGATTGTATACAGATGAGAAGCAAAAAGCCTAGAAAAAAGTTCTTTTTCATGTGTGATACGCTTTGAACATTGAAGATACTACCTTGCGGCATCATTTAGGAATCCATGACCTTAAAACAGCATTTGCGCAAGAATATTCTGCTGGCAACACCCGTCATTATTGGTCAGCTGGGACACATTATGGTCGGGGTGGCTGACAGTGTAATGGTTGGTAGAGTAGGGGTAATTCCTCTGGCTGGGGCCACATTTGCCAATTCCATTTTCTATGTGCTGTTCCTATTTGGCATTGGCGTAAGCAATGCATTGACCCCTTTGGTCTCCTCAACTGATCCAGAGGACAAGCCGAGACTTTTTGATTTGCTTCAAAACAACATCGTCGTCAATCTTTTACTGGGCATAGGTATTTTCCTTTTCGCCTTGACCGTTTCCTTCTTTCTAGCATACTTTGGCCAAGACAAGGAGGTAGTGGAGGCTGCTCAGCCGTACATGTGGATCATTTGTGGCTCCATCATTCCAGTTATGATCTTCCAGTCCTTTCGGCAATATTCCGAAGGGCTGTCCAATACTTTTATACCTATGGTGGTATCCATTGTAGGAAACCTGATTAATGTAGGTCTCAATTATCTTCTCATCTACGGAAAATTCGGGTTCCCCGAAATGGGACTCAATGGTGCTGGGCTTGCCTCCACCTTATCTAGGGTTGTTATGCTGGGCATCATGATTTATGCCACAAGAAAGTTGTGGTTGGGAATCGTACCAAAGTTCTCAAAGAAGATGATGAGGCAGCAATTCCACCTAGGAATACCATTGGGCTTTCAATACGTCTTTGAGATTGGAGCTTTTGCTACTGCCTCCATTATGATTGGATGGATCAGCCCTGAGGCATTGGCTGCACATCAGATCGCGATCAACATGGCTGCGGTTACGTACATGGCTGCAAGTGGTATTGCCACCGCTGCCAGTATACGGGTAGGCAATCAAATAGGTGCCAGGGATCAAAGAAATTTACGAATTGCAGGTTTTTCATCTTTTGGTCTGGCGGGTGTGTTCATGGCATTTTGCGGCTTGCTTTTCATTTTATTGAAGGATGTACTTCCCCGCCTATACATTGAAGATGTAGAAGTAGCCAGAATTGCTTCAACATTGCTGGTGATTGCCGCTGGATTTCAAATCTCCGACGGGTTGCAGGCGGTAGGGTTAGGGGTACTTCGTGGGCTCAAAGATGTTCGTATACCAACTTTTGTCACATTCATTTCCTATTGGGTCATTGCCATTCCGATGGCTTACCTCTTTGGGTTTGTTTTCGATTGGGGGACTGAGGGGGTTTGGGTAGCGCTTTTGATTGGGCTCAGTATTGCCGCAGTGTTACATATTTGGCGCTTCAACCGCCTCTCTAGAAGAATCAAACTTTGAGTGGTAGTTTCATTTATTTTTGCATGCCTTTGACATCAACCTATGCAGAAGAAACAAGCAGCGCTCGGATTTATTTTCCTGACAGTACTAATTGATATTGTTGGTATTGGTTTGATCATTCCGATCGTGCCGGAGCTGATCATTGAGTTGACGAACAGTACTGTATCAGAAGCTGCATTTATTGGTGGACTATTAACGGCAACCTATGCGGTCATGCAATTCATTTTTGCTCCTGTCCTAGGTGGGCTGAGTGACAAATTTGGTCGAAGGCCTGTTTTACTCATCGCCTTATTGGGCCTGGGTCTGGACTATTTGGTTATTGTTTTTGCTCCTACCATGGCGTGGCTCTTTATCGCGAGAATTATTTCAGGAATTTGCGGAAGTAGTATGACGGTTGCCAACGCCTACATTGCGGACATTAGTAGTGTAGAGGATCGTGCTAAGAACTTTGGAATGATTGGTGCAGCTTTTGGCATAGGATTCATCATTGGTCCAGCTATCGGTGGATTTTTAGGCGAGATGGGCACACGAGTTCCTTTTATTGCCGCGGCAATCATGTCGTTGCTTAACTGGCTCTATGGGTACTTTATGATCCCTGAATCTCTGCCAAAAGAAGATAGGAGGTCCTTCGACTGGAAGCGTGCAAACCCCATTGGTACCCTCGGAAACATTTTCAAGTACAAGGTGCTGATTGGATTGGTTTTGTGCCTTTTTCTGGTCTATGTGGCGGCTTTCTCCGTCCAAGGAAACTGGTCCTTTTACACAGCAGAAAAGTTCAATTGGACCGCTAAGGATATTGGTTTTTCGCTCACTTTCGTGGGCTTGATGGTTGCCTTAGTACAAGGTTTACTGTTGGGAAAGATTATAAAGAAAATTGGAGAGGTAAAGGCGGTCTATGCGGGTTTGTTCTTCAACTTGGTGGGTTTGGTTTCCTTTGCTTTTGTTTCTGAGGCCTGGATGGTTTATGCCATTATTGTCCCCTACGCTTTCAGCGGGTTGACAGGCCCGGCAATGCAATCGATCATGACAGGTCAGATCCCAAAAAATGCACAAGGCGAGTTGCAGGGAGGATTGACCAACATTTTGATGATCACAGCGGTGATCGGGCCTCCCTTGATGACCGGAATCTTTACCTACTATACAGATCCGGAAAATGACGTTTACTTCCCCGGTGCTCCTTTTATTCTGGCTTGTGTCCTTGCACTTGTCGGTTCGCTTTTTGCGTACAATTCCTTGAACAAACATCTAAAGCCAAAATCAGCTGAGGCAGAAGCGTAGTCTATTCATCCTTCAAGTACTTAACTGGATTGGCTGAGGCTGCTTTGATGGATTGAATTCCCACTGTGAGCACAACTAGCCCGAGGACAATTAGCAACGCGAATGCGAATGTTGTCCAGGAGATCGCAATGCGATAGAAGTAGGATTCAAGCCACTCATTTGCAAAGTAAACCGCTAGCGGGATACTAATGAAGAAAGCGATTACCACCCATTTGGTAAACACCCCAAAAATCATTTGCAAGATGGTGTTGATCTCAGCCCCCAGTACCTTTCGAATGCTGATTTCCTTTCGTTTTTTCTCAATGATGAATAATGCAAGGCCATACAAACCAAGGCAAGCTACCAGAATTGAAACCACGGAGAATAACGTTACCATACCTAAATAGCGCTTCTCGTTTTCATATAGTTCAACAATGCGATCGTCCATAAAAGAGTAACTGAATTCTTGTGTAGAGCCAAGCTGATTCCATAGCTTTTCAATTTCTTCCACTTTCTCAATCAAGTTTGACATCTCCATCTTTAGGCTAATGTTTCGATGGCTCTCACTTTCTGGGTTCCGGTAGAACATTAACGTAGGGGCTACTTCGTTTGCTAGCGATTCAAAATGGAAATCCTCTGTAACGGCGATTACAGGGATCCGGTCATTGCCAATCTTGATGGCATTGTCCTCAGACAAGTCAAATTCAAAAGCTTTCGCTGCGGCCTCGTTAAGAATAACGTTACCCCTTCTACTGCCTTCTTCATTGGGGATGAATCCGGTTCCATACTTCATGCCGATATCGTAAGTATCAAAAAAGTATTCATCTAAGAATGTATATCTCATTCGTAAGGGGTCGCCTTCCCATCCATCTGGCCGTACAAAAATGAAGCTTCGCGTCCAAGAGGTAGGGACCGCTCTACTACATGAAATCTCAGCCACAAAAGACTTCTTGGACAGCTCGTTTTTGAAGGTATTGAGTCGGTTGAGTCCATTTTCTGTATCTGTGAAATCATTGGGTGAGGCTGAGATGGTCATAATTCCATCCCCATTGAATCCCATCTCCTTTTGACTCATGAATTGTATTTGACTTCTAACGATAAAGGTGCAGGCGATGAGAAACAAGGCAATGGAGAATTGCAAGATTACCAGCAGGTTTCTGAACTGTGTGCCACCAAGGCCAACCTTTTGTCTAAGCACTTCTATCGCACCGATAGAGGAGAGATAAAATGCGGGATAGCTTCCGCTGAGCAGCCCTAGGGATACAGATAGTATCAAAATGAACAGAATGATGCTGGTTGTTTGAAATTGACTCATGGATAGGGCAACATCAAAGAATTCATTGAAGGTGGGTAAGGCTAGGTACACTAAACCAACCCCGATTAGGGTAGCCATTAAGGAAAACACAAAAGCTTCAGTCACAAATTGCGTTCGCAATTGCCCTTTGAATGCTCCTAACACTTTACGTAGACCGACCTCTTTGGCGCGCCTGGTAGCTTGAGCCGTGGACAAGTTCATAAAATTGATGATGGCGATCAGCAGGATACCAATACCAATACCGAGCAAGGTGCGAGCGTCCGTCTTGTTTCCGAAGAACGTATCGTAAAAATCATCCATGGGGAGCAACTTGAAATTTGTATTTTCCCGGGTAGTAGCTCCGAAAATGTCTTCGACGAGGTTTGGGAAATCGGCTTCCAGGTGTTTTTCGTCCCCTTTTTCATTCACCAGTACCAGTGTCTCCAAGAATGAAGAACCCCATTCGTTAGCCACTTCTGCGTAAAAAGGCAAGGTTTCCATCTGGATCATGAGGTCCGTTTGGTGACCAATATTTTCAGGTAATTCTCTGAAAACGGCTGAGACGCTAAAGCGAAGTGTCGTGTCCTCAGAGGGAAGGAAAATTTCAAGTTCTTCCCCGATTGGATTGTCCTGGTCAAAGTATTTAAGGGCCATAGCCTGACTCAAGACAATTGAATTTTTGTCTGGAAAGATAAGGTTCTCATTTCCATGAATCAGCGGTATGGTGAGTATGTCAAATAGTGATTCGTCAGTGTAATAGATATCTTCCGTTAGGTAGCGGTTGTTTTTGCTGACCCTAGCCTCTGTCGGATAAACTCGGGCTGCGGATTTTACCTGCTGATACGTAGCCAGTAGTTTGTCCTTCAGTGGGACCCACGTATCGAATGTTTCTTGCGTGCCATCCGGAGTGATCCGTTCCTTGTAGGCCATGAAGATTCGTTCTTTATTGGTGTGATGGTCATCAAAGGAAAGGATTTGATTGGTGTATAAGAAAATAAAAATGAATGTGGCCACACCCATCGATAGGCCTAAAATATTGATGAACGAAGTTGATTTCCTTTTCAGGAGCGTCCGAAATGCGATTTTGAGGTAATTGCGAAAGATCATAGTATTAAGAGAAAAGTGATAAAGTGTTTTAAGATTGGTAGGTCTGAGAGACTTCAGTACTTCCCAAAGGAAAATGAGTTTGGCTTTGCTGCTACCATACTCTTGCATCCGCCAGTGATACGCTTCTGTGATGTCACCTTGGATTTCGTCGCTATAGTCAGGTCGAAGGAAAAAATCCAACAACTTTAGTCCCCATTTTGGTGGATGATCAGCTTTCATATGAGCTGAAAGTTCAGTCTCGGGATGGTTTTCCAGATCTGGTTTCGCGTATGTTGGATCTCGCGTGCGACCTCATAGCCCTTGTTGGTAGCTTTGTACAATCGCTTACTTTTTCCGCCTCGTTCTTTGGTAGGTTCACCCATCCGAGAATTGACGAATCCCTTCTTTTCAAGACGCTTTAGCACCACATGGATGGCGGGAATCGAAATGGTCTGATTAAGCTGATTCTTATACTCTTTGGCGATTTCGACACCGTATGTCTCTTCTTTCATGAGTAGGATAATCAGGATCATTTCTTCAAGCGTTCCAAGCTGTAGACTCATGTTTAATTAACTTTTGTTTAAATAATAATACGAATAAAGTAAATATTTGTTTAAATAATAAATTTCCATCCGCTTATTGCTAAGGCCTATCTAGTAGAATGATGCCCGTACCTCCTGCTTTTCGATGGTGAGAACCTCATTTACACTATTATTGTCAGTAAATCATTCGTTATGAAGAGACTTCTTTTATTGATCGCGTTTGCTCCAAATTTCGGCTGGACTCAAACAGCTGCCGAAGTACTAGGCAAAGCGATTTCGTATCACGATGCTGATGAGACCTGGTCCGAGTTGGCTTGCACGTTTCACTTCGTTGAAACCAGGCCCGATGGAGACGATCGGAAAGCGACCTTTAAAATGGACAATGCGAAAGGGAGTTGGCGACTCAATCGAAATGATACAGAGGTTTACGAAATTAAAAGTGAAAGTGCTACAGTACTTAAAGGGGGTAAAGATGAAGCAAGGGGGCTGATGCTTCGAAACTATTACCTGTATTTATGGGGGCTACCAATGAAACTAAGGGATGAGAGCACCCCTGAAATCACGGTTTCCGAAGGGACTAACTCCAAGGGAATCGACACATATGTGCTTCGAGTGCCGTACTCGGCAGAAGTATACTATTTCTATATCGATAAAGCTTCCGGACGCATGTTGGAATACAAATTCTACAAAGATGAGGCGGCCGGAAAAGGCGAATTGATAAAACTTGAAGAGGAAGTAGCCTTTGCGGGGTTGAGAATCCCGAAAAGGAGAAGCTGGTATACGCTTCCTGAAATGAAATATCTGGGCACAGATATCCTGGACAAAATAGAGTGACCTTAATGCGCATGCAATTTACTTAACAAAAGTGAAACTTATGTATTATATTCACGTTTGTTAAGTAAATATTACAAACTATGATAAGATCATTCTTTGGTGCTGTTATAGTTCTGGCAACTTTCACAGCACAGGCTCAGCAGGAGAGGCAAGATCGCAAGGATTGCACTTTAGAAAAGGACCGGATTTTTATTGATTGGGAAAACGCCCTCAATAAGCAATATGCAGGTAGAGCTACCGTGGAGCGTTTTTCTCAAAGAAAACTTAGGCAATTCTACTGCGAAAACGTAGTTGCCCGTGACCGTCTTGCGGTGGATGGATACGTCACCAGCAAAGGAGGATTTGAATCCGCGAAAGACGAGGAAAAGTATGTTGTGTTTACGCTGAAAATGGGAGATCTCCTGTATCAGGACAAACTATACATCCATATTGGACCACGGCAAAAACTACTATCATCAGCACAAAACAGGCAGTAAATGGAATATCAATTAGGTGAATTTGAAGAACTGGTTCTACTGACCGTTGCGGCACAGCACGATCAGGCTTATGGAGTTTCCATCCACGAGTTCCTTACCGCAGAAACGAAGAAGAAGATCAACATAAGTGCAATACATGTCGCATTAAAAAGACTGGAAAAAAAGGGCTTCGTAAATTCAAGATTTGGTGGAATCACGGAAGAGCGTGGTGGAAGGAGAAAAAAGTTTTACATCGTTACGGCTTTGGGTAAGAAGGTCTTGGACGCTTCACACGACCTAAGGACAAGCATTTACCAACGAATTCCACAAATCTCATTCTCTAGGATCTGACCATGTCAAGTTTGCGACCTCCAAAGTGGGCAACTCGCTTTTTGCGATGGTACTGCAGAGAAGATTTTCTGGATGAGATTGAAGGCGATCTTTTTGAAATGTTTAGCGTTCGTGCGAGCACTTCCGTTCGATCTGCGCGACTATTCTTTGTTTGGAACGTCTTCAGATCTTTTCGATTCATCAATCTTAAAAAAACTCAACTCACAAATAATTGGACTATGAACTTATTTAGTAACTACACGAAGATTTATTTCAGAAGATTCCGTAAGGAAACGAGCCACTATCTGGTCAATATTATTGGTCTGGGAATGGGCTTCTCCATTCTGTTCTTCATCCTAATGTTTGTCTACGACGAACAAAACATGGATGCATACCATTCAAAAAAAGACCGTATCTACCGCCTGGTAACGGAGGTGCAGGAGGAAGATGGGATGCATCAATACCTTTCCACGCCGGGACCGTTTGCCAAGACGCTAAAAGAAGAATTTTCTTTTATTGAGGAAACTGCACACATGACGTACTTCGGCAGTCAGGTGCTCGCCAGTGGAGACAAGCGATTTGCAGATCGTGAATGGGCTATAGCCAATCCGTCAATCTTCAACATACTGGACTTTGATATTGTCAGCGGAGACCCAATGTCTACGAAAAATCCCGTGGGGATGGTCATAACCGAAGACCTTGCCAATCGATTGTTTGAAACAACCGATGCGGTTGGTAAGATGATCGAAGACACCAACTTTGGTGATGTGGAAGTCATTGCCGTGATGAAGGACATGCGACGCAATTCGTCCTATCGATTTAGTAATATCTACGTCGTAAGTACTTACGAAGATTTTCCTGAAGGTTGGCAACGATTCATAAATTCCTGGTCAAACCGGTTTGCCCAGACCTGGGTGCTGTTCAAAGAAGGAACAAGCCCGGAAAACATCGCCAACCTAAAGCAGGACTATTTAAACAAGCACAGCGCAGAAGACGAGAGGGAAGTAAGTGACTTTTATTTCCAAAATGTCGCAGATATCCACTTAGGTTCCAATGACATTGAGGTCGGAGGTATGAATCCCCGCCTATCGATACCGTACAGCGATCGTGAATTTATCTCCATGATCTTGACATTAGGTTTTTTGGTCATGGTCATTGCTGCACTCAATTACATCAACCTATCTTCTGTGCAAGCACTCAAAAGGACACTCGAGGCAAGCATGCGAAAAATAAATGGGGCGGCAAATCGCAACCTGATCATTCAACTGTTCTACGAGACGTTTCTGACAGTAGTGATTGCCTACATTTCTTCGCTGATTTTGACCATTGTTTTCTTTCCTACCTTTTTAGCAATTACGGAGAAGGAGCTTAGCTTGAACTTATTGTTTGAGACCGATATGGTACTTTACCATATTGGGACTGTGATGATGATCTGGCTTGCGTCCGCCTTCTTACCAGCCTTATATTATTCGAAGCTGAAACGCTCATTGCTGGTCTTGAAAAATGCTTTTTCAGGAAAGGGCGATATGTTAAGAAAAGTCTTAGTGGGCGTGCAATATGCCCTTTCCATTTTCCTGATCATAGGCTCCATGGTGATCTACCGACAACTCAATTACATCAAGTCGAAGGATCTTGGATTCAAGAACGAGAAGCTTATTGTGTTGGACATCAACTCAGGAGCGGCAAGAAGCAATTTCAAGGAAATTATTCAAGGGATCAAAACGAATGCGAACGTAGTGAACGTCTCTACGTCAAGTCGGGTACCAGGTGAATGGAAGAACATCCCCAGGGCAAGACTGGCTAAAACACAGACAGATCAATCCATCGAGGCGGGTCATTATGGAGTAGATCATCGGTGGTTGGATACCTATGAAATGAAGTTGAAAGAAGGAAGGAATTTCTCTGGAAATGATAAGACAGATAGCCTTTCCATCATCATCAATACGCAGACAGCCGAAATGCTTGAACTTGAAAATCCTCTGGGAGAGCGTATTTGGGTAATGGACAACAGGGATTCCATTCGAATGCAAATCATTGGGATCATTGAAGACTTTCACTATGAATCGCTTTATCTGCCGATCGGTCCAGCGGTCATAACCAGCTGGAACAATCACATTTGCTCAATTGACTATTTCACCATTCGGTATGCGGAAAACCCTAAAGAGACAATTGATCATATTGAAACGGTCAATGCCACCTTTGATCCAGAAACTCCTGCTGAGGTTAATTTTTTGGATGAGCAATGGGAACGTTTTTACAAGTCGGAGGAGAGCAGGGCAACCATTATCTTAATTGCTTCCGTAGTATCTATTTTGATTTCCGCCTTCGGACTTTTTGGTTTGATCAATTTTACCGTGGAGCGAAAGACAAAGGAAATTGGCATTCGAAAAGTGCTGGGTGCGAATTATGGTAGCATAACCCAATTGATCTTAAGAGATTACATGATTTTACAATTGCTCGCATTGATAGTCTCGGCACCCGTATCATGGTGGCTATTTGGTGATTGGCTTGCTGATTTTGCCTATCGCATCCGGTTAAGTGTCGATGTGTTCCTAATGGCTTTTGTAATCGTACTGATCATTTCCTTTTCCACCGTGCTGGCTAGAATCTTCAGAATTGCAAGGGCAAATCCTGTACAGTCAATCAGATATGAGTAAGTGAAAGCACGAAGTTCCAATCGTATTGGGACTTCGTACTTCATGGTGCCTGAGATTGTGATGAAATGCCTTCGGCATATCTTCTTTGTTCCCCTTTTGCTGCTATAATGGAGGAGGAACCACTTTATCCGTTCTTTAGCGATGAATTTCTTTACAAATTCAGAACCTTGAACCACTTAAATTGGTTGAATTTATGTTACTTAAGTAGATTATTTATTGTAATGCGTTCGTTATCGAACTATCTTTGCAGATTGCAAAAAATGGACTGCTAAAACTAGATTATTAAAGAAGATATATGCGACAGCTAAAGATTACCCAGTCAATAACTAACCGGAGAGAAAGCCACACCCTGGAAAAGTATTTTACTGAGGTAAGTAATGTGCCGATGATTACTCCTGATGAGGAGGTGACGTTAGCAAAAAAAATTAAGGAAGGCGATGATTTGGCTTTGGAGAAATTAGTGAAGGCCAACCTTCGTTTCGTTGTATCTGTGGCCAAACAGTACCAAAATAGAAGTTTACCACTAAATGACTTAATCAATGAAGGTAATCTTGGATTGATTAAGGCAGCTAAGAAGTTTGACGAAACCAAGGGTTTTAAGTTCATTTCGTATGCGGTATGGTGGATTCGACAATCGATCATGCAAGCCTTGGCGGAGCAGTCAAGAATTGTTCGTCTACCGATGAACAAATCAGGTGCCATCAATCAGATTCGAAGAGCATACGCGGAACTTGAGCAGCAGTTCGAGCGCGAGCCCACAGAAGAAGAATTAGCGGACATTTTGGAAATGAAACCAAGTGAAGTAAGAAATACACTAGGTGCTGAAGTAAAACAAATGTCCATGGATGCGCCCTTCGGTGAGGACGAAAGTGGCTCCTTACTTGACGTTCTGGAAAATGTAACCACAGGACCAACCGATGGGAATCTGGTCTTTAATGATTCCTTGAAAGTGGAAACGATGCGAGCGCTTTCTACCCTGACCGCAAGAGAACGAGAGGTAATCATGATGAGCTTTGGAATCGGATTTGACAATCCATACACTTTGGAAGAAATTGGTGATGCCATGGGCTTAACGCGAGAAAGAGTTAGGCAAATCAGAGAAAAGGCTTTACAGAAGCTTCGGGAGCCGAGCAAAAACAGAAGGCTCAAAGAATTCTGTGCAAACGACAAATAAGATTTAATCCTGACCTCAGTGTCAGGATTTTTTTTATCCTTTCTATACTCAAACGTCTTTTATGCATTATGATCCAGTGGAGCGATTTTGAAAAAGTAGATATGCGCGTCGGAACCATCATTAAAGCGGAGGAATTCCCCGAGGCGCGCAAACCTGCGTTGATACTTACGATTGATTTTGGTCCCGAAATAGGCATCAAAAAAAGCTCTGCCCAGATCACCGACTTATACAATAAAAAGCGCCTCAAAAACGAGCAAGTAATCTGTGTGATAAACTTTCCCCCGAAGCAAATTGGACCGTTTATGAGTGAATGTCTGGTGATGGGAGCCTACAACGAACAGAATCAGGTAGTCCTCCTAAAACCGCAGCGAGAAACGATGAATGGATCCAAGGTTGGTTAGTAAACAAATTCCATTTTCTTTGCGCTTTGTTTAAACAAACCCCAACGTATTTCTATGCCCAAAATTCATCTCGTGTCCTGGAATGTCAACGGCATTCGTGCCATGATCAAGAAAGATTTTATTAAAGACGTGAAGGAGATGGATCCGGATGTGCTTTGCTTGCAAGAGACCAAAGGACAGCCGGAGGATGTTAAAACTGCGCTTCAATTGCTGCCAGAGTATCAGGTGGCTGTGAATTCGTCAAAGGCCAGAAAAGGGTACTCCGGGACCGCAATTCTTTCAAAAAAAGAACCCATCGAAGTTTTTTATGACATGGGAATTGAAGAACATGATCAGGAAGGTCGAGTGATTGCAGCAGAATTTGATAACTACTTTGTGGTCACGGTATATACACCCAACTCGGGCGAAGGAATGAAGCGCCTGGATTATCGCGAAACCTGGGATGAGGCGTTCAGGGAGTACATTTTGAGTTTAGAAGCAAAGAAACCAGTAATTATTTGTGGGGACTTGAATGTTGCTCATACCGAGATAGACATTGCACGTTCGAAAGAAAACTACAACAAAGCGTCTGGCTACACCCAAAGAGAAATTGATGGTTTGGAAGCTTTGTTGAACGAAGGTTACATTGATACCTTTAGAGCATTGCACCCAGAAGAGGTGAAGTACTCTTGGTGGAATTACAAGTATGGTGCAAGAGCACGTAATGTCGGCTGGAGGATTGACTATTTCCTGGCTAGTGAGCAGCTAAAAGAGACAGTTGAAGAAGCGATCATTTACAATGAGTACTTCGGATCTGACCATTGCCCTGTAGGACTGAAAATCAACATATAAACCATGGAAGAAATAAAAAAAGTACCCCTAAACGACCTGCATGAAGAGCTCGGTGCAAAGATGATTCCTTTTGCAGGATTCAATATGCCGGTTCGGTATTCATCAGATAAGGAAGAGCACATGACAGTAAGGACTGGAGTTGGCGTTTTTGATGTATCGCATATGGGGGAATTCATGGTCAAGGGTCCCAATGCTCTGGACTTGATTCAATGGGTTTCAAGCAATGATGCGTCAAAGCTTGTGGACGGTCAGGCCCAATACTCTTGTTTGCCAAATGACAAAGGAGGAATCGTGGACGACCTGCTGGTCTACAAGATCAAGGATGAGGAATACATGTTGGTGGTAAATGCATCCAATATTGAAAAAGATTGGAACTGGATTCAATCTCAGAATAAGTGGAATGCCGACATGGAGGACATTTCCAGTGACATTGTATTACTGGCAATTCAAGGTCCTAAGGCGGTAGAGACACTTCAGACTTTGACAGCTGTCAATCTTTCAGCGGTTAAATTCTACACCTTCGTGAAGGGGCAGTTGGCAGGTAAAGAAATGATCATTTCCGCCACAGGGTATACCGGTTCCGGAGGCTTTGAATTGTATATCAATAAAGAGGATGCCGTGGAGGTCTGGAACAAGATCTTTGAAGCCGGGGCACAGCATGACATCAAACCGATTGGCTTAGGTGCGAGAGACACGCTAAGGCTTGAAAAGGGCTTTTGTCTCTATGGAAATGACATTACGGACGAAACATCTCCTTTAGAGGCAGGGCTCGGATGGGTTACCAAGTTTACCAAAGACTTTGTCAATTCAGACCGTCTCAAAGCACAAAAGGAGGTGGGTGTCACCAGAAAATTGGTTGGATTTGAAATGATAGATCGAGGTATTCCCAGACAAGGATACGAACTAGTAGACGAAGAGGGCACCAAAATTGGTGAAGTGACATCAGGTACCATGGCCCCCTCACTGAATGTGGGAATTGGAATGGGCTACGTAACCAAAGAGCATAGTACAGCTGACCATGAAATTTTCGTTGAGGTCCGAAACAAAACACTAAAAGCCAAAGTGGTAAAGCCACCATTTCTAAAATGAGGACGATAGAAGTATGCCTGACTCCCGATCTTATTCACCAGCATGATCTAAAGGGAAAGCTGGTGGTAGTGGTTGACATATTTAGGGCTACCTCATGCATCGTTACCGGCTTAGCAAATGGCGTGGAAACAGTAAAGCCTGTCGGGGAGGTAGAGGAAACCTTGAAACTTGGAGAGCAGGGCTACATCATGGCTGGAGAGCGTGGCGGAGTGAAGGTGCAAGGCTTCGACATTGGTAATTCGCCTCTCGAATACCAGAGTGAGTTGGTAAAAGGGAAGAAAGTAGCTATCTCAACCACCAACGGTTCTCAGGCAATACTTAAATCCAAAGATGCGGAAGAGATTGTCATTGGTGCGTTTTTGAATCTTGAAGCATTGACTGCTTACCTCCTTCAGGCAACTCCAAGTGTTGTCATTCATTGTGCTGGGTGGAAGGGAACCCCGAATCTGGAAGATACGCTGTTCGCCGGAGCGTTGATCGACGAATGTGCCGAGGAACTTACGGTCACGGGGGATTCTGCCCTGGTGGCTCATCAACTGTTCATCTCCACACATGAGAATTTATTGGGGATGGCTCTGGACTCGAGTCATGCCAAGCGATTAAAGAGCTTTGGTATAGAAGACGATTTGGAATTTTGTATGGAGAGCAGCAGATATCAGGTAGTGCCTAAGCTAGTGGGAGAAGAATTAGTCCTTTAAAATGAATTGGCTATACGTTCTTATGGGGTTCGTGGTAGTGCTGCAAATCTTCTTATTTATAGTTGGCAGGCGAATTAGAAAGAAGGAGCGTGAAAACAACGTCCTTTTGAAGTACAACATTAAGACGCGGCAAAAGGCTTGGCAGCTAATGTCGGATCAGTCGATTCCAGAGGAAGATCGAATAAAGATTAAGGAGATTTACGATGGTGAAGATGATTGAAGCTGAGAATTCAACCTTTCAGCTTCTCATTATCAAGATGCCGAGTAGCGTCTCTACCATTTTTCTTTTCGAGGTTCTTCTTTAATGCGTCTGTTAGGTTTACGCCGGTTTGATTGGCTAGGCAGATCAATACCCAAAGAACATCCGCCATTTCGTCTCCCAGATCCCTGTCTTTATCAGAATCCTTAAAAGACTGTTCTCCGTAAGTTCTTGCCATGAGGCGAGCAAGTTCACCAACCTCTTCGGTCAAGATGGCCATATTGGTGAGTTCATTGAAATAACGGACTCCGGTCGTATTGATCCAATCATCAACAACCTTCTGCGCCTGCTCAATTGTCATCTTCCGCTATTGGCTTCTAGGTTTTCGTTGATATGCTTGATTTCAAAACCTTCCTTCTCCAGATGAGAAAGGTAGAAGTTCATGCGGCTGTTTTCTTCATTCATCAAACTATCAATATCTGGCTTGAACTCTTCAAAGGTTTCGTGGGGAAATCTTTTGCCTGGCTCGTAATGGTCCATCCAGAACAGGCACTCCTCAATAATGCCAGTCTTGGGGCTGTAGTAGTATTTGAACTCTTCCGCTAGTCGATCATCCATGAAATTGATCATGTGCCCTGAAAAGATGGGTTTATTGTTTTCGTAGTAGAAGTAATCGTCCCGCTCAAAATGAGAGGTTTTAATAATGCCAACAAGCTTTAGGAGTCTGCCCTCACTGAAATAACCACGGACTTTATACAGTGAATCAGCGCGTACAAAGTCATCCTCGATGATCTGGATTCTATGATTGTGATCTATGTTTTTGACCTTGTGGTCTACGGCGTTTACAAGTTGTCTATATTCTTTACTTACTTCAGACCCACACGACTGAAGGAGGAATATCGTCAAGAGTATGGATAGCTTTTTCATCTTATTTGAAAGGTTAGATAACCATGAAGTTAGTCATTTCCTTTTTGTTTCAAATAAAAACCACCACCATAAGAATTAAGCGAACAAAAAAGATGGTTTTAGCGTCCTATTAAGTCAGACATTAAAAAAGAAATTATGAAATCACTTAAGAATCTGTCGCTGCTGGCATTGGCAATGCTAGTTGCATTTTCAACAACAGCTCAAAAAGACAAAAGTAAGCGACCTAGTCCGCCAGCCCAGGTTTCCAAATCCATTGATGGGACTCAGGTAACGATTGATTACAGCCAACCCTCGAAAAGAGGAAGAGAGATTTTCGGAGGATTGGAGAAGTATGGCAAAGTCTGGAGAACAGGCGCCAACGAATCTTCGTGGATTGAGGTATCAGGCGATGTGGAGGTAGAAGGTAAGACCCTTGCTGCAGGTAAATACGGTCTTTTTACCATTCCGGGAGAAAGCGAGTGGACGATCATTTTCAATAAGAAATGGGATGGCTGGGGTGCCTATGCTTACAGCGAAGCCGACGATGTACTTAGGGTGTCGGTGCCCTCCAAAAGTCTGGACAGCGTGGTAGAACAATTTACGATCACGATCGCTGATACAGGAGACGTCAGCCTTGCTTGGGATCAGACTCAAGTAGATTTTGCCATCAGATAGTAGTCCGAATTGACAAAGAAGTTCTATAAAAGCCCCCTTGTGGGCTTTTTTTAGATCAAATTGAGGACCTGCTCTTTTATCTTTTCCAGTTCATCCTTCATATTTACCACCGTCCGTT
>CAZQJU010000009.1:0-64867 GCA_964593185.1 uncultured Roseivirgaceae bacterium | reverse complement strand
ATTCGCCCGAAATAAAAGAGTTTGATTTCGATCATGCAGATCGGATTGCCAATAGGGGCGGGTCTACGCTCATCATGGCACGATTCAAGCCAAAAGAGTCTGATTTTAATACCCGAATATTCGAGACTGAAAATGTAAAACTTCTGGTGACCATCGGGGGAGATGATACGGCCTCTACCGCCAACCGAGTTACAAAGTACCTAGCCTCGCAAAACATTCAAATCAGTAACATTCATGTCCCTAAGACCATTGACAATGATCTGCCCTTGCCGGATCGAAACCCAACTTTCGGTTTCCATTCCGCAAAGGACGAAGGTGTACGGATGGGAACCACCGTTTATGAGGACGCCAGGACAGCACGGCAATGGTTTGTGATGTCTGCGATGGGAAGGTCTGCCGGTCATTTGACATTCGGCATTGCTACCGGATGCCATTTCCCAATGATGATCATACCTGAGATGTTCAACCAAACAACCATCTCCCTGGATAAGATCATCAATCTTGTCATTTCGTCCATTTTGAAACGAAAGATCATGGGTGTGGACTATGGAGTGGCGATCATAAGTGAAGGAGTGTTTCACATACTGGATATTAATGAGGTCGTTGAAGCGGGCATTAATTTCACTTTTGACGACCATGGCCATCCTGAACTTGGAAACGTATCAAAAGCCCATATCTTTAATGTCTTACTACAGCAAAAGCTGCAAAAGTTAAAATTGGCGGTTAAAAGCAGACCTGTGGAACTGGGATATGAGCTGAGATGCTGTCGGCCTATCGGGTTTGATCTTACCCTATGTTCATTGCTGGGTCTGGGGGTGAAGAAGCTTTACGATGAGGGAGTAAGTGGTTGCATTGTGAGTGCCAATTCATCTGGCGACATAACTCCGTTGTATTTGTCTGATTTTGAAAAAGATGGCAAAATTCCACCAAGGTTGGTAGAAATGGATTCGCAAATTGCAAAGCTCTTTTTTGAAAGTATGCACTTTGTAACTAAGAAAGACTATGAAGCAGCACAAGGCTTTGTCCAGAATCCGAGCGATTACGATTTCAATAGGATCTTGAATTGGTAGGAAGTAAGGGCTGACTGGACAGATTTCGTCTGAAGAGGTCCGGTAGCACCGAAAACGATAGAGTTGGTTTTAGATCATGATTGGGATTTGCTTTTATTCGTTGCTGTATATTTAATCGATTTAAACCATTCTGAAGAGAAATGAGGTACCTGATCATTCTTACGTTGATACTAGGCTGTTCTTCTCGAGAGAATGAAACAATTGATACCATAGAAAAGCAGCTATTTACAGAAAGACACCGCCCACAGTACCACTTCACACCACCTTCCAAATGGATGAACGACCCTAACGGCATGGTATATTACGAAGGAGAGTACCATCTTTTTTACCAATTCTATCCGGATAGTAACGTATGGGGTCCAATGCATTGGGGTCACGCAGTTTCCAGGGACATGATAAGCTGGGAGCATCTTCCCATCGCGCTGTATCCGGATTCCCTGGGATTAATTTTTAGTGGGAGCGCCGTAATAGACTGGAACAATACAACCGGTTTTGGAGAGCCTTCCAATCCACCAATGGTAGCCATTTTTACGCACCATCTCCTGAAAGGCGAGCAGGAGGGAGGAAATGACTTTCAGGTTCAGAGTATTGCCTATTCCCTTGATAAGGGAAGGTCTTGGGAGAAATACGATGGCAATCCAGTGATACCTAGTACCGGAATTCGTGATTTTAGAGATCCAAAAGTGATATGGCACGAAGAATCTCAACGGTGGGTAATGGCATTGTCGGCAAACGATCGGGTTAAGTTTTATACCTCTCCAGATCTGAAGGCTTGGGAATTTGCTAGTGATTTTGGACCGGGTCAGGGATCACCCGGGAGACCTTGGGAGTGTCCGGATATTTTTCCGCTCACAGATGAGAAAGGCGTTCAAAAGTGGGTGCTGATCGTGAGTGTTCAGTCCAATGCACCCAACAAAGGGACTGGTACAAGCTATTTTATCGGTGACTTTGACGGGCATACATTCACCAATGACGATCCTGCAGAGTATATCAATTGGTTAGACTATGGCACAGATAATTACGCGTTTGTGACCTGGTCAGACATACCTAAGGAAGACGGTCGAAGACTCGGCATAGGTTGGATGAGCAATTGGCAATACGCGCAAGTAGTTCCCACGGAAGCGTGGCGCAGTGCGATGACGTTACCTAGGTCACTAAAGCTGGTGCAGACAGAGGATGGGTATCGATTGCATTCTCCGCCTGTAAGAGAGATCGAAACCTATATACAAGAAACACGTCATGAGGATGACTCCATTTTCGTAGTTGATTTTAAGACAGATGGAGAATTTAAAGTTGAAATTTCAAACAATTTGGGTGAGTTAGTAGTTATCAGCGCGATCGATGGTTTTTTGAGGGTCGATAGGACCAATTCAGGAGTTAAGAGATTTTTCGAGGGGTTCGCAGCTGAACACACCGCCGAGTTGGAGAGCATTGTCCCATCCGATGTAAGAATTTTTGTGGATGCTTCTTCCGTTGAGGTTTTTGTGAATGAAGGTGCACTTGTGATGACTGAAATCGTGTTTCCAAGTGTTCCTTACACGGAAGTATCGACTTCCGGGACGACGGAGCTAACCACTCGATCTGTCCGATCAATATGGAAATGAGTCAAAGCAGGTTGCTTGCTGCGAATGTTCATTTAAAAATTGATCTGGCACTAACTTAACTACTCATGAAAAAGAAGACGTTTAGCTGGTCTATCACCGTCGCCTTAGCGGGTTTTTTGTTTGGTTTTGACACCATTGTGATCAATGGCGCGGAGCAGGATTTGCAAAAGCTTTGGCAAGGTTTTGCGCTCTTTGGAAGCAATGATGCTTTTCACGGATGGATCGTTGTCGCCTCGGCACTCTGGGGCACCGTAGTAGGAGCCATGTTTGGTGGTATTCCCAATGATAGACTTGGTCGAAAAAATACACTTATACTCATTGGGGTGCTCTACACGATCTCTGCCTTAGGGTCAGCGGTGGTTAGTAACCCCTGGATCTTTGCACTTTTCAGATTTATTGGAGGACTTGGTGTAGGCGCCTCCACAATAGCTGCACCTGCTTATATAGCTGAGATTGCTCCAGCCAACAGAAGAGGAAGCCTCACTGCGCTCTACCAGTTAAACATTGTTTTTGGCATCTTGATCGCCTTTGTTTCCAATTTTCTGATTGCGAAGTTCGTTTCGGTTGACACATGGCGTTGGATGATCGGCATTGAGGCATTGCCAGCTTTGGCCTATACGATGATGGTGCTGACAGTTCCCAAAAGTCCCAGATGGCTTATTGTTAAACGAGAAGATATTGAGGGCGCTAGAAAAGTCTTCCGTAGCCTCTATCCCGAGGAAGAGGTGAATGAGCAGATTCAAGTGATACAAGAAAACAAAGAACAAAACCCTGCAGGAAACGACAAACTATTTTCCAAGAAATACAGCACCCCGCTGATGTTGGCATTTGCGATCTCTTTTTTCAATCAGTTTAGCGGAATCAACGCACTCTTGTACTATGCGCGTAGAATTTTTGAGTCGGCCGGCTTAGGAGAGGATGCAGGTTTGCTGAGTTCGGTGGGGCTGGGTATTGCCAATTTGATTTTCACGCTGGTAGGTGTTGCACTGATTGATCGATTGGGCCGTAGAACGCTGATGTATGTAGGATCTATTGGGTACATCGTTACGCTGGTCACCACCTCATTGGCCTTTATGTTCGGTTGGTCTACCATTGTTCCAATTGCGTTGTTTTTATTCATCGGGGCTCATGCAGTGGGTCAGGGAGCAATTATCTGGGTATTCATTTCCGAAATATTTCCAAATCACATTCGATCGTATGGGCAGGCATTTGGAACATCGGTCCATTGGGTACTAGCGGCAATTATTCCTGCGATGATCCCATTCCTGATGAACCCGGACGTGCTAGGTCCCTCGGCGGTCTTTGGCATCTTCGCAGCATTCATGCTATTACAACTCCTCTTTGTGATGTTCTATATGCCAGAAACAAAGGGGGTTTCACTGGAAGAATTACAGAAAAAACTAATTAAGGAATAACATCACTATGAACCTTAGCGATTTACGTGTACTGTGTTTTGGAGAAGTGCTATACGACCAGTTTCCAAATGGGGCTAAACCCGGTGGCGCTCCGATGAATGTAGCGATTCACCTTCAAAATTTTAAAGTTGGTGCCGGCATTATCAGCCGTGTTGGATACGACAAACAAGGTGATCAGCTGGTCAGCTTTCTCAAGTCAAGGGGCGTAAACACCGAACTGATCCAGGTGGACCGCAAACATGATACAGGAGTGGTTCGGGTAAATATTGATAAAAATGATGATCCGATCTATACAATCGTGGAGAAAGTGGCTTGGGATTTTATCGATGATTCGTTTATTCAGCATGAGCTGGATCCTAAATACCTGGTACACGGTAGCTTGATCTGTCGCTCTGTAGATAGTAACCGATCGCTACACAAGCTCTTTGAAAAGACAAACGCCAAGGTTGTTTTTGACCTAAATGTACGGTCTCCGTATTATAGTAAATCTGTTATTGATGGATTACTCAAAACCGCACACATTGTCAAAATGAACATGGAAGAATTCAAGATGATCAAAGAGTGGTTTTACATAAAGAATCCAAGAGAGCAAGGAGACTTCAAAGCCATAAAGTCGCTCTACCCGAACATCGAAATGATGATTGTGACTAAGGGGGGAAAAGGCTCTGTAGGTTGGTGTAATGGAAAAACAGAGACCGTAAAGGCTACCCCAATTACTGTAAAAGATACGGTGGGGAGCGGAGATGCTTTCTTGGGGGCATTTATTGGAAGGATAGATCAAGGGGCTGACTTTTCGGACGCGCTACGGTTCGCTGCGGCTACAGGTGCGTACGTTGCTACGCAGGAAGGTGCTAATCCTGAATATCTGGAAAAAGATGTGCTACCATTTATTCCAAAATCCTAAGTAAATGACCATTGCGATCATAGCACATGATGGAAAAAAGGCTGAAATGGTTCAGTTCCTTTTAGATCACAAACCTTTTCTTGGAGAAGCACGACTTATTGCCACTGGTACAACGGGCTCGCATGTAGAGAAATCTGGTTTGAAGGTAGAGCGCCTTCTTTCCGGCCCGATGGGCGGGGACGCGCAAATTGCTGCAATGGCAGCCGAAGGGGAAGTGAATGCCGTCATCTTCTTTAGAGATCCCTTAGACAAACATCCACATGAACCGGATGTACAGATGCTCATGCGAATTTGTGACGTACATAACATTCCCCTGGCCACGAACCCTGCGACAGCGAAATTGATCTTAGAGCGCTTAGAATCCTAAGTTCAGTTCTTAACAAAGACCTTAGTGTTCTGCGGAAAGTGAAGCTGATATAGGTGGTAGTTAATTCCATCTTTAAGCCCGACGTCAGGGACAAGCATATGTTTGGCGCCAGCGTTTTGCATCACATCAAGGTAGATTTCTGAGGCCGGAATGATCACGTCTGCACGGTCAGGATTCAACTGCAGTTTGTTTAATCGATCATCCAATGTCAGATTTTTTAGAACATCTTGTGTGCGCAATAAAGCGTTTAGAGAAATTTTTCGTGATTTAGTCTCCAGGTCGGAGAGTTCAAATAGCTTGTTAATATTTCCTCCGGTACCAATTGCGGTGATCTTTTCCTCTTGTCTGAGCCCAAATTTCACGATCCAAGCACGCATTTCATTCCATGTTGCAATGCTATCTCTCCCTTCAAGCAGCCGTACAGAGCCTAGTTCAAAAGATTTAGCTGCCACTTTCTGCTGATTTTGATAGATGTTAAGCTCTGTGCTACCCCCACCAACATCTATGTGAATGTATCGTTTGTCATCTAGCCCCTGTAAAATCACTTTGTTGATCATTTCGGCTTCTTCCTCCCCGGAAATTATTTGGAGGTCCAAATCAAGGACGTTTTTCACCTTCTGCACCAACTCAACCCCATTTTTAGACTCGCGCATTGCCGAGGTTGCACATCCAAAAAACGCATCCACTTCGTAAAGATCAATCAGGTTTTTATACGCAGTCATCAATTTCAAAAAACGATCTTGGTTATAGGTACTTATACTTCCGGTTTTGAATACCTCCTGGCCTAATCGTAGTGGAAATCGTACATACTCCAACTTCTTGAATGTTACGGCTTTTTCGTACTCAATGACCTTGGTGATCTGCAGGCGAACAGCGTTTGAACCAATATCTATCGCAGCCAATTTCATTCGCAATCAAAGGTAGGAACTAAAATTCCCGAAGAAACATTTCCTACCTATATTTGCAACGCTTATCAAGAAAGACCGAGGGAATGGGCCCTTTGAAGTCTTAGCAACCTGCCGACTTGGTTTCGGTGCTAACTCCCACCAGATGAGTGATCCTCTACAAGGACTTTCTCCGGTAAGCAAAAAAGATCGGAGATGAACAACATTAAAGAAATACTTAAGGAACGTATTCTAGTCCTGGACGGGGCTATGGGTACCATGATTCAGCGACATAAGTTGGAGGAAGAGGATTTTCGAAACGAAAAGCTGAAAGATCATCCCAAGCCGCTAAAGGGGAACAACGACCTCTTGTCCATCACACGGCCTGAAATCATCAAGGAGATACATGCGCAGTATTTTAGGGCAGGAGCGGATATAGCTGAAACCAATACATTTTCAGGCACCACGATTGCACAAGCCGACTATGAATTGGAAGATATTGTGTATCAGTTGAACTACGAATCTGCAAAAATAGCGAGGGAGGTTGCTGACGAGTTCACCGCAAGAGAACCCGAGAAACCTCGATTTGTTGCCGGAGCCATGGGTCCTACCAATCGTACTGCCTCGTTGTCGCCCGATGTTAACGATCCGGGCTATCGTGCAATCACTTTTGACCAGCTTAGGGTCGCGTATAAACAGCAAGCAGAGGCGCTGATTGATGGCGGAGTAGATATGCTTTTGGTGGAAACTATTTTTGACACATTGAACGCAAAAGCAGCACTTTTTGCCATCGAGGAGATCAACGAGGAAAGAGGCATTGAAATGCCAATCATGGTCTCCGGAACCATTACCGATGCTTCCGGTAGAACACTTTCGGGACAGACCACAGAAGCATTCCTAACGTCCGTCTCCCACGCGGATTTGCTAAGTGTGGGGTTAAACTGCGCGCTTGGAGCTAAGCAGCTAAGACCATATTTAAAAGTTCTCAGTGAGCATTCTGACTTCTTTGTGAGTGCACATCCAAATGCAGGATTGCCTAACGAGTTTGGACAATACGACGAAACACCTCAGCAAATGGCGGACCAGATCAAAGAATTTTTAGATGACGATTTGGTCAACATTATTGGTGGGTGCTGCGGTACCACACCTGACCATATTACTGCAATTGCCTCTTTGGCAGCAACATATGAACCAAGAAACCAGGAGGTGCTTGCATGAAACCATTAGTGCTTTCAGGGTTAGAACCGCTCGTAATCAACGAGCACACCAACTTTGTTAATGTTGGAGAGCGAACCAATGTGACAGGGTCCAGGCGGTTTGCACGCCTCATTGCAGAAGACAAGTACGATGAGGCCTTGGATGTGGCGTTGGATCAGGTACGAGGCGGGGCGCAGATATTGGATGTAAACATGGATGAAGGCATGCTCGATGGCAAGGCCGCCATGGTGAAGTTCCTCAACCTGGTAGCATCAGAGCCTGAGATTGCGCGAATACCCATCATGATTGATTCCTCCAAATGGGACATCATCGAGGCAGGCTTGCAGGTGGTTCAAGGAAAATCTGTGGTAAATTCAATCAGCTTAAAGGGAGGGGAAGAAGAGTTTATTGCACAAGCAAAGAAAGTTAAGCGTTACGGAGCAGCTGTTATTGTGATGGCCTTTGATGAGGCTGGACAAGCGGACTCCTATGATCGAAGGGTAGAAATTTGTCAGCGTAGCTATGATACGTTGGTGGAGAAAGTGAATTTCCCGCCTCAAGACATCATTTTTGATCCCAATATTTTTCCGGTTGCGACCGGAATTGCCGAGCACAACAACAATGCTGTCGATTTTTTCGAAGCAACCAAGTGGATCAAAACCAACCTTCCGGGGGCTAAAGTCAGCGGTGGAGTCAGTAACGTGTCCTTTTCGTTTAGAGGCAACAACGTTGTGAGAGAAGCCATGCATTCAGCCTTCCTATATCATGGCATTCAGCACGGTATGGACATGGGAATTGTCAATGCGGGGATGATCGAAGTATATGACGAAATACCAAAGGATCTACTGGAACATGTGGAAGATGTGTTGCTAAACCGGCGTGAGGATGCAACGGAACGACTCCTGGCTTTTGCTGAGAATGTTAAAGGAAGTGGTAAGCAGAAGGTAGAAGATCTAAGTTGGAGGGAAGGCACTGTTGAAGAAAGACTTTCGCATGCACTAGTCAAGGGCATTATTGACTACATCGATGAAGACACGGAGGAGGCCAGGACCAATATTGGCAGTCCACTGAAAGTGATTGAAGGTCCGTTGATGGATGGAATGAACGTGGTGGGCGATCTTTTTGGTAGCGGTAAAATGTTCTTGCCACAGGTAGTCAAGAGTGCACGAGTGATGAAGAAATCGGTGGCTTATCTTACCCCATTCCTCGAACAGGAGAAGGCTTCTGGAAACACCAAGGGAAAAATTCTGCTGGCTACTGTAAAAGGAGACGTGCATGATATTGGGAAGAATATCGTAGGTGTTGTCATGGCATGCAATAACTTCGATATTGACGACATGGGCGTGATGGTACCTGCGGACAAGATTTTGGACCGTGCTGAGGAAATCGGCGCAGACATCATTGGTTTAAGTGGATTGATTACCCCTTCTTTGGACGAGATGGTAGATGTGGCATCTGAGATGCAGCGACGTGGCATGAAGACACCTTTGCTCATTGGCGGTGCAACAACATCACGCATTCATACCGCAGTAAAAATCGCTCCCAAGTATGATCAAACAGTCGTCCACGTATTGGATGCATCCAAAAGTGTTGGGGTCTCCACAAGTCTTTTGAGTGACAAGTCCGCGGAATACAGTGAGATGATCAAGGGTGAATACCTGGAACTTGCTGAAAGTCATGCAAATCGTCAACAATCCAAAAACTATGTATCATTTGCAAGCGCAGTAGGGAATGGAGCTACACTCAATGAGGCTGGTGTTGAGCCGCAAATCCCAAACAAGTTGGGGATAACAGTGTTTGAGGATTTTGATTTAGAAGAGATTAGCAGATACATTGATTGGACACCCTTCTTTTCTACCTGGATGCTCAAAGGAAAGTATCCCGCCATCTTCGAGAATCCTACGGTTGGTGAAGAGGCAAAGAAACTGTTCGAAGATGCCCAATCCATGTTACAGGAAATCATCGATGGGAAGCTGCTGCAAGCCAAAGCAGTAGTTGGACTTTTTGAAGTTGAACGTGATGGAGAGGATGCGCATGTATTCGTAGATGGCCAGCGTGCCAGTTCATTCCACTTTTTAAGGCAACAAGGAAAGAAAGCAGGGGGAGTGCCAAATCTGTCACTGGTAGATTTTCTTCAACCTGCAGCGAAGGACTACTTAGGTGGTTTCGCGGTAACTGCCGGCATTGGCATTGAAAAACTTATTGAAGCGTATAAATCCGATCATGATGACTACAATGAGATCATGGTCAAAGCGCTTGCGGATAGATTGGCAGAAGCGTTTGCGGAGTTGATGCACGAGAAGGTTCGAAAAGAACTTTGGGGATATGCTGCCAGCGAATCATTGCAAAATGATGAACTTATCAAGGAAAAGTATCAAGGAATTCGACCTGCGCCAGGATATCCTGCCTGTCCAGACCATACGGAAAAACAGACGCTCTTTGAACTACTTAATGTGGAGCATCATACCGGTATCAAGCTCACGGAGTCCTTTGCCATGTATCCGGCTTCCTCCGTTTCGGGCCTCTACTTTGCCCATCCTCAATCAAAGTATTTCGGGTTGGGCAAGATTGAAAAGGACCAGGTGGAAGACTATGCCAGGAGAAAAGAAATGAGTTTGGAAGAGATCGAGAAATGGCTAGCGCCGAATTTGAATTACAAGTAAATGAAGATTACAGAACATATCGCGAAGGCGAAAGGCACCTTGTTTTCCTTTGAAATTATTCCTCCCAAGAAAGGGGCAAGTATTCAGGACTTGTTTGCTCACATCGACCCGCTGATGGAGTTCAAACCACCCTTTATTGATGTTACGTACCATCGAGAGGAATACGTTTACAAAAAGCACCCAAATGGGCTGCTGGAGAAGAGAAGCATTAAAAAACGTGCGGGAACCGTAGGCATCTGTGCCGCCATTCAGGGTCGCTACAAGGTGGATGCAGTTCCTCACATAATTTGTGGTGGGTTTACAAAAGAGGAGACTGAAAATGCACTGATTGACCTCAATTTCTTGGGAATCGACAACGTGCTCGCATTGCGAGGAGATCCGATTAAGAGTGAGCCCGGTTTCGTTCCGGAGCCCGATGGCCATTCGTATGCCACCGATCTAATTCAGCAGATTCAGGACATGAATCAGGGTAAGTACCTGGACGATGAGGTACAAAATGCCGTTCCCACCAAATTTTGCATCGGTGCAGCGGCCTATCCTGAGAAGCATTTTGAAGCACCAAACATGAAGTTTGACATTGAATGGGTGAAACGAAAGGTAGATCTTGGAGCGGAATACTTGGTTACCCAAATGTTTTTTGACAATCAGCGTTACTTTGACTTTGTTGATAAATGCCGTGCTGTAGGTCTGGATATACCAATCATTCCAGGCCTTAAACCCATATCTACCAAGAATCACTTAACAATCTTACCGAAGATCTTTAACCTTGATCTACCTGATGATCTTGTTGACGAAGTGCAAAAGTGCAAAGACAACAAAGAAGTACGTGAGGTGGGTGTGCAATGGGGGATCCAGCAAAGCAAAGAACTGATGGACGCAGGCGTTCCTGTGCTACACTACTATAGCATGGGTAAGTCTGACTCAGTTTATCGAATAGCCAAGGAACTTTTCTAGCTTTAAGGGATGAAGTTGATCGAATGTCCACGAGATGCCATGCAAGGCATCCATGACTTTATCCCGACGGAAAAGAAGATCACATATATCAATCAACTGCTGAAGGTAGGTTTTGAGACGGTAGACTTTGGGAGTTTTGTATCGCCTAAGGCAATACCTCAAATGCGTGATACTGCAGAGGTTCTGCAAGGGTTAGATCTGTCGAGCACCTCATCCAGGTTATTGGCAATTGTAGCCAATCTGCGGGGCGCCACGGATGCATGTCAATTTGACGAAATTAACTATTTAGGCTATCCGCTCTCTTTATCGGAGACTTTTCAGGTCCGAAATACCAATCGTTCCATTGACGCTGCTTTTAATGACCTGGCCGAGATGCAGGACTTGGTTCAGGAAAGCGACAAGACCTTAGTGGTGTATTTGTCTATGGGATTTGGAAATCCCTACGGCGATCCCTACGAGATGGATTATGTGGAAGGATTTGTTGCAAAGCTTGACGAGATGGATGTGGAGATCGTTTCATTGGCCGATACCATCGGTGTTGCACAACCTGATGATATCCAAGGGCTTTTCACCACCATCATTCCAAAGTTTCCGCATATCGAATTTGGTGCACACTTACATGCGACACCTGAGACGATGCAAAAGAAGCTGGATGCCGCTTACACATCGGGGTGTCGAAGAATGGATGGGGCCATATTGGGGTATGGTGGTTGCCCCATGGCAAAGGATGAACTGACTGGGAATATGGCTACCGAAAAGATTATCGACTACTTAGATCAGGTTGGAGTGGAAGCAGGGATCGATAAACAGGCATTTCAAGCAGCCTGCGAGCAAGCTTCTAGTGTATTTGACGGCCTATTGAGCTAATCCAAATTTCTTACCAGGAAAACTGCGTACCAGATTTTTGAACTCCATGGATAGTAAGTCTGAAGCTACCTTATTGATGGGTATACCGGACTTGATGGCAATCAAGTCAATTTCAATCGGAGCTTCGGCTTTGGTCATAATGTCATAGATGCTACGTTCGTCTTCCGATAGATCCAGTTCCTCAGCTGGTTGTACTTTATCGGGCGCCAAGTCCCAATTTAGGTGGTATACCAAGTCTTCGACTTTGGTATAGATCAGTGCTTTTTGGGTGGCAATGAGTCGATTAGCTCCTTCAGAGTAGTGTTTGCCCAATTCCCCGGGCACAGCAAATACAACTTTGTCGTACGAATCAGCGATGTGAGCAGTGATCAAAGCACCTCCTTTTTCAGCAGCCTCCACCACAATGGTTGCATCCGTAATGCCCGCAATGATTCTATTGCGTGATGGGAAAAGGTGTCGTTCCGGTACTGTACCTGGAATGCTCTCGGTGACCAGGCCACCGTTTGCAAGCATTTGTTCAGCATATTTTTTGTGAATGGATGGATATACGCGATCAATCCCACCAGCAAGTACAGCAAAGGTTGGGGTACCCTGTTTGAGGCACGCCTTATGTGCCTGAATGTCTATCCCATAGGCCAGTCCACTGTAAACGGTGGTTTTGAGAGCTTGAAGATCTGATACGATCTTATCGGTTATTCGCTTTCCGTAAGCAGTAGCTTTCCGTGTTCCTACTACCGCAATGGCTCGCTTGGGGTTGAGATCTCCGGACCCTTTCGTAAACAGCAGATTTGGTGCATCTGGAACATGCTTGAGCCGTTCAGGAAAACTATCGTTTGTGTAGTGGTGAATGTGCGTACCGATTTGATGAGCATTTTTGATCACTTTCTCCGCATCATTTAAATTTTTATGCGATAGCAAGGTTTGGGTAAGTTTCTCCCCTACACCAGGTATTTTTTTCAGCTTTGAAACCGAAGTGTTGAAAACGTTAGAAGCGGATCCCAAATAACTGATTAGTTGCTTCGATCCACGATTTCCAACCCCTGGAATCAGCTCCAGCGCAACTTGGTAGACTAATTCGTCCGACATCTAAACTATGGGAGTTCTTTTCGAATTTGGGTGAGAAAACCTCGAACCTTCTTCAGCGACTCTATCATTTCCATTTTATTGGACGATTCGCCGCCGTTAGCGATGTAATCACGCGCTCCTTGCAGGGTATAGCCCTTTTCTTTTACGAGGTGGTAAATCAGCTTCACGTTTTGAAGATCGTCTTTCGTGAATTGTCGATTTCCCTTGCGGTTTTTTTTCGGCTTGATATTATCGAATTCACCTTCCCAAAAGCGGATAAGAGATGTGGCTACACCAAGCTCATCGGCAACTTCACCGATGGTGTAATATTTTTTTTCAATCTCTTTTTCCTTGTAGGGCACGAAGTCTAGTTAAGGTTTTAATCTTGCTTATAGGTGATATCCCCGTCCGAGCTAATTTCAATAGGATTTTCAGGGAAGTCCTCCAAAGATAGTCGCTGTATTGTTTTTATAGAAGAAAGATTCGGATCATTTCGTGGGCCTAAGTCATAACTTTGTCTAAATGCATGAATTTTTCCGGATAGGAATCTCCCCTCTGCGGTTGCCTTGATTTCCAACAGTGGGGCTTCCCCGGCTAAACCTCTCAAATTGAACCTTCCGTACGTAAGAAAATTTCCTAGACTGTAGGCGATAAGGCGATCCTTATATACTTCGATTGCTCTGACAATGTGCGGCCCATGCCCCAGGATAATGTCCGCTCCACTGTCGACCATTAAGTGAGCAAGTTCATAGACATTGCCACGGTCCTCACCATAGTAAAATTCCCGCTTTCGAGTGACATGCTGGTGTTTCGCCCCTTCAGCTCCGGCATGGAAGCTGGCTATCACAACATCCGTTAACGAGTCCAAATGAGCAATGGTCCGTTGAATATTTTCGTAGTCATGAATGGAGACGGTGCCCCGATTTGGCGCGAAGGCACAAAATCCCACCTTTACGTGTCCAATTTTTTGAATGCTGTACGGTTGATCAATCGAACCTGCATGGGCGATTTGAAGAGAGTCTAGTACACTTTGCGTTTTGTTTCTTCCAGTCTTACCGAAATCATTCGCATGGTTGTTTGCCACACTCATTAAGTCAAATCCACTTTCTGTGAAATTTCCAGTCAAATATGTCGGTGTGCGGAAGAGGTAGCATAGTTTCGGGTTTTTGCATTCTTTTTGTTCTCCTCCATCGTTCAATATGGTGCCCTCCAAATTGCCGAAGGTGATATCGGAGGCTTGAAGAACGGGTCGTACTGCGCTCCATAAATACCTGCCTGATCCGTTTGGCAAGTAGGAAGTGTTGGGAAAATTGGTGCCCGTCATGATATCTCCCACAGCGGCTATCGTAAGCGTATCTGGAATCCAACGATAAATGGGGATATCAACCTCTTGATTAAGCGAAGGGAGTGTGTCTCCTTTTTCCGTCACCAGAAAAACAGTATCAACACCTGACAGGATCTTACCTAGATCAATGGGTACACCTGTATCAGTTGATTTTTGAAGGCTTTTGCATGACCAAGCCATCCAGAGAATAAAGAGTATTCTAGTGAAGCTTTTCATCGGAGACTGCAAAATAAGAAAAGCAACTTGCTTTAAGGCAGGCCGCGCGCAGTTCCGTGAAAATGACTAGTATTTTCCGAAAGACTGATTCTCGATGGAAGAGAGGCGAACAATCTCAGCGTACTCGCCGTCCGTCACGTCCTGGTAGAAGTAGTTGACAGGATTTACTTTTTTCCCGTTTTCAATCACCTCGTAGTGTAGGTGCGGAGCAGTAGATCCGCCCGTATTTCCTGAATATCCGATCACTTGCCCCCTTTTGACCTTCTGGCCTGGTCGAACCAGGAATTGACTTAAGTGCGCATACAATGTTTGATAACCGTACCCGTGCTGTAATTTGATGTACTTTCCGTATCCATTGAATTTCGTGAAGGTAGCAATTACTTCACCATCACCTGTTGCATAAACTGGTGTTCCGGTGGGGAGTGAAAAGTCCGTACCTGTGTGCATTTTTCGTACTTTGTAAATAGGGTGCATTCGCATTCCAAATCCAGAGGCCAGCCTTTTCAACTCTTTATTCGACACTGGCTGTATTGCAGGGATACTGGCGAGGAAGTCTTCTCGGTTTTTGGCCATCTTTACAATATCATCGTAAGACTTTGTTTGGATGTACATCTGCTTCTTAAGACCGTCAATCTTCTGAAGGTTTTGTAAGATCAATTCTTCCCGCTCCAAACCCTTTTCAAGCAGTTCCCGGTATCTGTTTGCTCCCCCAATACCTGCGGATCTAATTTCTTCAGGAATAGGTTCCACCCCGTATATTACTCGATAAATGTCGTCATCACGCTCCTCAAGAACTGTAAGCATGTCGTTGACATTTCCCATTTCATTCTCAAGAATGTCGTAATAAAGTCTTAGTTCCTCGTTCTCCTTACGAAGTGCTGCTTTGGTTGGGGATTCGAAATAGTGATCCGTAACGAAGAAAATCCCTAAGCCGATGATTGAAGACACAACAAGAAAGCCTAGCAGATTGAATAACACATCCCAGGACGATACTTTAATTCTTTCGTATCGACAAGATTCAGTGTCGTAATAGTACTTGATTTTGGCCATTGGTTGATAGGGTAGATGTGGTATTTTTGTTATTCAATTCCTATACGTGGCGGTTTAAGCTTTCGTTGGCTAAGTTAGTTCATAATAGGAAACTTTCATAATTTGAAGATTTTACATTAAAATTCCAATTTTTGTCGTTGTCAATGGACGCTAAAAACATCCGAAAAACCTTTCTCGAGTTCTTTGAGGAGAAAACGCACAAGATCGTACCTTCCGCGCCAATCGTGGTTCAAAACGACCCCACTTTGATGTTTACCAATGCGGGTATGAACCAGTTCAAAGACTATTTCCTGGGAAACAAAGTGGCCGAAGATAAACGTGTGGTTGACACGCAGAAGTGCCTACGTGTTTCGGGGAAACACAACGATCTAGAGGAGGTGGGTATTGATACCTACCATCATACCATGTTTGAAATGCTTGGAAACTGGTCTTTTGGCGACTATTTCAAGGAAGAAGCGGTTGACTGGGCATGGGAATTACTCACCGATCGATTTAACCTTCCTAAGGATCGGCTTTATGCTACCATTTTTGAAGGAGATGCTTCGGAAAATCTGGACAGGGATTCGGAGGCGGCTTCGGCATGGAGTAAGCATCTAAACGACGACAGAATCCTAAATGGGTCCAAAAAAGACAATTTCTGGGAGATGGGCGATACAGGTCCTTGCGGGCCTTGCTCAGAATTGCACATAGATCTTAGGCCGCAAAGTGAAGTAGATCAGGTGCCGGGACACGAATTGGTGAATATGGATCACCCGCAGGTAGTTGAGATTTGGAACCTCGTTTTTATCCAGTACAACCGACTTTCCAGCGGGAAACTGGAAAACCTTCCCGAGAAGCATGTGGATACAGGCATGGGGTTCGAGCGACTTGCGATGGCGATTCAGCAAAAGAAATCCAATTACGATACAGACGTCTTTCAGCCTCTCATTCAGTGGGTGGCCAGGAAGGCTTCGGTAAGCTATGGAGCGGATGAGAAAAATGACATTGCCATTCGGGTTATTTCCGATCATATCCGGGCCATTACTTTCACCATAGCCGATGGGCAGTTGCCAGGTAATAATAAGGCCGGTTATGTCATTAGGAGAATCCTTAGAAGAGCTGTACGGTACGGATACACCTTTCTTGGATTTAAGGAACCGTTTTTATTTGAAATGGTAGCCATTCTAACGGATCAGTTTGAAGAGGTGTTTCCTGAGCTTGCCCAGCAGCAAGACTTTATTGCAAAGGTCATTCGAGAAGAGGAAGTATCCTTTTTGCGGACTTTAGATAATGGCTTACGGAAACTTGAGGACCTGGTCAAAAAGGGAGTAAATACCATCGATGGTACCACAGCTTTTGAACTGTACGATACCTACGGATTTCCATTGGATTTAACCTCGCTGATTGCCAGGGAAAATCAAATGAATGTTGACGAAGCAAACTTCCATAAGGAAATGGAGGTACAGAAAAACCGATCGAAGAAGGCCGCTCAGCAAAGTGCCGGAGATTGGGTGGTTGTGAAAGACGGTGATAGCGTCACTTTTTTGGGATATACACATACATCCCTTGAAACACGATTGCTTCGCTATCGGGAAATGGAGGTAAACAAGAAAAAGCAATATCAGCTGGTATTAGAGGAAACGCCCTTCTACGCAGAAAGTGGAGGTCAGGTGGGTGATACCGGACAGCTGCAATTCGGTTCGGAGACGATTGATGTCCTGGATACCAAGAAGGAAAATGACCTGATCGTCCATTATACAAAAAAACTACCTCAAGATGTTGCTGCCGTCGTTCATGCGCGCGTAAATGAGTCAAAAAGAAGTGCAACCGAAAACAATCACACCTCAACACACCTTTTGCATGCTGCATTGAGGCAAGTACTCGGAGACCACGTCCAGCAAAGAGGGTCATTGGTAAATGAAAAGTCCTTGCGATTCGATTTCTCTCACTTCGCCAAAATGACAGAGGAAGAGATTCAAAAAGTGGAGCAGATCGTCAATAGGAAGATCCGCGAAAACATTGCACTTGATGAAAGGCAGAATGTCCCGATTGAAGAGGCGAAAGAGATGGGTGCGACTGCACTTTTTGGAGAGAAATACGGTGATTTTGTGCGAGTCATCACGTTTGATCCTAGCTATTCTGTTGAGCTATGTGGAGGCACACATGTGCCACAAACTGGAACGATCGGATCATTTAAGATTGTAAGTGAGGGCTCTACTGCTGCAGGGATTAGGAGAATCGAAGCCGTAACTTCCATGGAAGCAGATCAGTACCATGCTTCGAAGTTGCGACTGCTTGGGGAGTTGGAGGCGCTGTTGAAAAACCCCAAAGACTTGAAGAAGACTGTCGAGAATTTAGTGACTCAAAACATAGAGCATCAGAAAAAGATCGAAGAATTAAATCGGAAGCAGGCAGGACAAATAAAGAATGAACTGAAGGAAGCGGTAAGGCGTGTAGATGACAAGAACATCATTGCGTATCAAGGAACATTTCCATCTGCCGATGACATGAAGCAAGTGGCATTTGATCTGAAACAGGAAATTGCGGACCTGGTTTTACTGATTGCTGCTGAGATCAACAATAAGCCCATGATCACCGTTATGCTCAGTGATAGCGCCGTAGCCACGGGTTTAAATGCGAACGAAATTATACGCAAAATGGCTGCTGAAATAAAAGGCGGGGGTGGTGGACAACCATTTTATGCCACCGCTGGAGGAAAAGAACTCTCAGGGCTTGCTAAGGCGTTGGAAGTGGGAAAACAACAAATACAAGGTTAAGAAAATGAAGAAAGTTGCTTGGTTGATGATTGTTGCATTGGTGTCGGCCTGCGGTACAACGCAGGAACGTACAGAGGGAATAAAGATTAGCGGCACGGCCGAAAATCTTCCGACTTCCGGTTTCGTTCATCTTGAGATCATTACTGAAAATGGTATCGAAAAATATGACACCCTGTCGGTTGAGGGTACAGCGTTCGTGGGGTACACCAGCATTGATGAACCTGCATTTTACCGATTGAATTTCAATGACCGGCAATATGTGTCGCTCATCCTTACGGGAGATGAGACCGAGGTGACGATTTACGTGGATGGAAACGATCCACGAGGATTTAGTGAAGTTTCAGGTTCATACGATACAGAGTTTAAGAATCAAATGGATGAGCTTGTCAAAGCGTTTCAGAAAGAACGGGGTGTTTTGCAGCGGCAAATACTTGCGGCACGCTCTAGTGGAGATGGCCAGGCCTTCAATGAGGCACAAAATGCCATGACCAGCTTGGCGCTGGGGACTGAAAGCAAACTTAAAAACTTGATTTGGGAGGCTACCCCTTCATTGGCGGCAATCTACGGCAGTCAAATGATTGATCAGGACAAGAACTATGCATTTTTGGATAGTGTAGCGAATGAGCTCTTGGTGTCAATTCCTACCAATTTTCACGTGCAAAGTCTGGTTGCTACCTTGGATGCAAAGAAATCGTTGGTCATCGGCTCCGAGGCACCTGAAATCACGTTGCCAACACCCGATGGTGAAATGATTAGTTTGAGTTCGCTTAGGGGAAAATACGTATTGATCGATTTTTGGGCAGCATGGTGCCGACCATGTCGTGCGGAAAACCCCAACGTAGTCCGGGTTTACAATGATTATGGTGGAGACAAATTTGAGATATTGGGTGTATCCCTGGACAAGACAAAGAATGCATGGACAACTGCCATCGCCCAAGACCAGTTGCCCTGGCTCCATGTTTCAGACCTGAAGTTTTGGCAAAGTAAAGCGGCACAGACGTATCAGATTCGTGCCATTCCGGCCACGTACTTAATAGATCCGGAAGGCAATATTATCGCAAAGAATTTACGCGGTGCCAGCTTGGAAGCTAAACTTAAGGAGATCTTTGGATAACGGCTATTGATAGGTCAAACTTGTGACGATCTCGGTAAGATGAGGGTACATTTCAGAGAGTTCCTCTCGATTGCCTAGGGTAAAGTCGTCGAAATCAAAGCCCGGAGAAACGGTACAGCCTACCAACGCGTAGCTTTCTTCATCGGCAATTTTTGCAGCAAACCAATGTCCCCCAGGCACCGTAAATTGAAAGACATCCCCACGTTCCACGTGCGATCCTACCCTAATTTTTGAATGGTTTCCCTCAGGATCAATAACGTGCAATTCAATGGACGAACCTTCGTAAAAATGCCAGGTCTCATCTTGATTGATCTTGTGAAAAGAGGAGAACGAAGCTGAAGTCAATAAAAAATAGATGCTCGTGCTGAAATTACGATCACTGTCGAAGGATGAATTCAGGGAAGCTTTAGGGATGATGTATTTGCTTCGATAGACTTCCTTGAAGTAACCCCCTTCAGGATGCTTACGAAGATCGAGGGCCTCTTGTAAAAATTTGATACGTAGTTCAGTATCCATTTAGGGTTTTCTTTTTGTGATAGTCTAAAACTAACGTAGACTGTTGATATTTAGACACTCATCATTTTTCTTAGTTCAATCTAGGAAGTACTTACAAGTATTTCCATACCCGTGGTAGGGTACTTTTGAAGTTACTCGTCTAAAACGCAATGAACAGAATCATTCTTTTTTTGGTATCACTGACCTTTTCGCAATGCATACTTGCACATGATTTTCAGATCAGTTTATTTGAGGTAGGTACAGATTCGGAAGGGTATGTCAATATGTTTGTCCGATTTGACAAGGAGGATATTCTCCAGGAGCTCTACAAAAGTTGCGAAGACTATGGCGAAGTAGAAAAATGTGTTGAAACGTACTTGAATGAACATTTTAGCCTCCTAATTGAGGGGAGGGAAATCTACTTTCAACTGAGCAAACTCGCTCACAGTGAAAACTTTGTAGAAGTCAATTTTAATTCATCGCATCTGATTTCGCCGGTAACTCAAATCGAACTGTTTAATGATGTATTGATGGCATCAAAACCATCGCAAGAAAACATTGTCCGCTTTTCTCTTTTTGATCAGAACAGGTCTTTTAGACTGAATAAGGACAGAACTAAAACTACTGTAACGTATAACCAATAGCTTAATGAACTACTTAAAGAAAATACTACTCAGTTTAGCGATCGCCACTTTGGGCATTTTCATCTCATGTTCAGAGGATGATCCAGGAATTGACGAAACGGTGAATGAAAATCCGATTGTTGCCAATGCACTGGATGACCTTTCCTTAAATGAGGGCTTCGGAACCGAAGTCATTTCACTTGTCGATGTCTTTTCAGATGCGGAGACAATGATGCTTGTACTCAGTGCCTCAAGCGCTGAAACTTCTGTGGTAAGTGTTGCTGTGGATAGGGGAGAACTGACCATCACAGAAGTGGGACTAGGAATGTCCACCATTACGGTTACAGCTACTGATGAGGACGGTGCCTCAGCTAGCGACCAATTTGTAGTCACTGTCGCTGAGAATGGAACCACTACCTGTACAAATGATAACTCAATTGCGACTGATCTTGGCACATGTGATAAGTCTCCAACGGTGGCAAATGTCTACGATGAGACGACCAACGGAAACACCCGTGTGATTTCCACCAATGGTATACCAAATCATGATTTCAGCAATCAGAATCCGATGGCAAATGAGTTAAACAGTGGAAACAAGTCTTACCAGGTAGCAGCTGCTCCATCCAAATCTGCGAGTACCACGTCCATCTTGACTGGAGAGAATAGACCAAAGACAAGATTTGGGGTAGCCCTGAATGGGGTCGCGATCGATCCGGCACCTGCCGAACCTTTTATCTTCACCATCACAGGGGGACAGAACGATGGTGAATACAATTGGGATTGGGTTTTTGAGCCTACAAACAACACCGGGGCTGTGGGACTTGACTGTGCGCAAGCTCATGTGCAGCCTGACGGCACGTATCATTACCATGGCGATATGGTGGAATACGCCAATACCATTGAGGATGGTTTGGGAGACGGAACCTTTATACCGACTGTCGCGATTCAGGTTGGATGGGCAGCTGATGGGTTTCCAATTTTGTACAAGTACGGACCTGATGCAAGTGGCAATGTGAGAATTTTGGATTCTAGTTATAGGTTGAAGAGTGGTGACCGTCCAGGAGATGGAAATACGGAACCATGCGGAACGTACAACGGAAAGTACACCAACGATTACGAATATGTAGCAGGTGCGGGAGACCTGGATGAATGCAATGGGGTGGATAGATCCATTACAATTGATGGAGAGACCTTCAGCTACTTCTACGTAATCACAGATATGTTTCCTGTGGTCTCCAGGTGTTTCGTTGGGTCGCCAGACAGTTCGTTCAATCTTGGAATGTAAACCAATAAGGTTTCTGACAAAAAAGCGGCTCTAGCCGCTTTTTTGCTTTGGCCTTAGTTTTTCAATTTGCTACTTGCGATGGAAAGCAAGATCGAGATCGCATAAATGATCAACCCATAGATGGTTGTGATGGAAGAAACTTTCAGGCCACCGGCCAACATTCCAGGTGAGACACTCCCTGCTTCCTCGATGAATTGGAATGCGGAAAACAAACCGATCATCTGTCCCATTACTCCCACTACTACGGCCAGCAAGCCAACACTTTTGATCAGGTTGAGGTCTTTGGTAGCTGGCTCCTTTTTCATCCAAAACAATACGGTAGTAGCAAGTACGCCGATTAGTAAGATGGTAAGTATACTCATAAAGAGCACCCCACCCATTTGAAATAAACTCATGGTTATGAAAATTTAGTGTAAAACATTGAGAGACAAAGCAAGGACGATGCACCAAAAGCTGAAAGGTCGTATCCATTCTTAATCCCGTCGTTTATCGACAATTCAAGGTTTGTTTGTTCATTTTAAGTGAAATTGGTAGCATGAATGCACGCAAGCAACTCCTTTTTTGGATTGTATCATTTATACTACTTACACTCCTGTTTAGTAAATCACTAGGCGGGCTTGTGCTATCCCTGTTCTTTGTCTCTTTTCTGTTGCCTGTAATCTTGAGTACTACATTCATCTTCAATAGATTTCTGGTGCCTCGCTTTCTGATTCGAGGTAAGCACTGGCAGTTTTCACTGTACTTTGTTTACTTGCTTATCGTTTCCGTTTACCTCGAGATGCTGGTTATGGTTTTGGCCTTTATAATACTGGCTGACTACCAATTTGAAAACCTGGGAGCCATTGCCGGAGACATTTATTTGTTAACGGTGATACTTTACCTCATCGTTTTTACAAATGGCTTCATTGAGATCTTAATCAGCTTCCAACAGAAAGCACTCCAGCTTCATGAAGCAGAAGAGGCGAAGCAATTGGAGAAGAAAGAAGTGATCCAGATTCGTGCCAATCGGAAGCTTCAGAATATTGAGTTGGAGAAACTGATCCTTATTGAAAGCCTGGGTGACTATGTTCAGGTCCACACGGAGGAGGAAGTGCATATTACAAAGCAAAAGATCAGTTCATTGGAACATAGTCTGCCTGAGCGGTTTATGCGCATTCACCGATCATTTATCGTCAATAGTGACAAAGTGGACGCTTTCAATAAAGAAGGGGTTCAGATTGCAGGAAAGGAATGGACGTTTGGAAGGAAATACAAGGAGCAGGCGTTAGCTTACTTGAACGACCATGTCACTGTCGATAATACCACTCTCCGTTGAGTTGAAATGAATTGAAGGTGTCGAAGAGAATAACATTGGAAGCATCGGAAGTATTTACAAGCTCGAGCTTCGTGTCTTCTTTCGGTCGATAGTAATTGATGTTAACGCCGCTTGAACTTATCGAATTGATATAGTACAGCTCTTTTTTCTGATCATAGCCGAAGTAGGAGATGGCAGCGGATGTGTTGAACTGAATGACCTTATCAAACACGCCTTCTGATTGCCATTTCAATCCAGACTCTGACTCATACTCACCAGTTAGGATCTTAAAAATTAGCTCCTTGTTTGCCTCGGGATTTCGGTAATACACCTTGGTTGAAGAAATAACAGCTTCTAGTAGCTTTTCTTTCACCAATTGCGGATAGTTGACCAAGGTATCAGTGAGTGCTGTTGGGAAAGATAAATGCAGGAAGGAAGTACTAGTAGCTTTACGATTATTGATGGTTTTGTGAATATTTCGTTGTTCAGAAAAAGTGCGGATCTCCAATAACTGACCCTTCACAAACCTTCCCGTGGATTCGGCGACTTCCTTGATTTCTATCGTAAAGGGATTGATGTCTTCGATCTTGAATTTCCTGATCGTGTAGTTCTTGTTTTTGATGTTCGCGGTCTGGGGAGTTTTGGAAGAAATCTGTTTGATGGTGACTTCTTTATCTTCATTCATGTAGAAGGTATTATTCCACCAGTGGCCATTTTGGTCGTAGTAAATGTAATCGAGCTTCGTATTGAGCCAGTCTACCGCTGATTCAAAGGTCACTTTGTCTACCGCTGGTGATTGGCCATAAATTCGAATACTTGACAGCAAAAAGATGAAAAAAACCTTCCTCATATCAGTGAATAACGGATTGCCTCTCTTTATTGATCTGGAGCTTAAGCACATCGGGTCGTGAATAATGACCGGAGGGATCAAAGTTCTGTCGTTCTTCTCTCACCAATGCATGATCTATAGAGGCAACGACCAACTTCTCCTCATCTGTAAATGGAGGTATGACCCAAGACCCATCGGGCGCTGCCAGACACGATCCACCATCTGCCAAAGTATCGGATGTCTCTCCTCTCATCAATTCCGCCGCCGGAAAATCGTCTGGGATGTCCTGTGGTCTGAACAATCCTGAAACACCAACAACAAATGACCTGGATTCTTCCGCAATCATGGGAATTAAACGCTCTGTATTTCGTTTGTTTCCTGGCCAAATAGAAATATGCAAATCTTCTCCTTGCGCGTACATGGCTGCGCGTGCCATTGGCATCCAATTTTCCCAGCAATTCAGGCCGCCGACTGTAAAAGGAGGTAATGCATGTGTAACAAGACCATGGCCGTCACCCGGACTCCAAGAGAGCCTTTCCTCATAGGTAGGCATGAGCTTGCGATGTACAGATTTTATTTCGCCCATTTTGTTGATGTAGACCATCGAACAATAGAGACTGTGTCCACCCCGATCGGTAGGTCGTTCAATAGTTCCTAAATAGATTGCAATCGCTTTCTCCTTAGCGAGCGCACAGACAGCATCCAGATGACCGGATTCAATGCTAATGGCCTGATCCAGGTAATGCGCATGGATCTTCTTCTGGATTTTAGAATTGAACGCAGCCCCATTCGTCTTGTCCAGCCAGAACGGGTAACCCGGCAGAAGTGCCTCTCCAAAAACGACCAAGTCAGCGTGCTCCGCAGCAGCGTCGGAAACGTATGACTTAACTTTTTCGATGGTTTTTTCCCTATTTAGCCAGATTGGGGCAATTTGAGCTAAGGCTACATTTAAGGTACCACTCATGGTCGAATGATTTCAAATGAATGCGTCTGCTCGGCATTGAGTGAGCCTGCGACAGAACAGAACTTAGTCGCTGAGAGATGCACAATCCGTTCGGCCTCTTCATTCGTCAGGTCCGGGGAAGTTATCATGAAGTTGAGGTGGATTGCCGTGAAACCCCGTGGATGCTCATCTCTTCGGGTTCCGTTTACTTCCACATTAAGATCTACAAATTCCTTCCTTCGTTTCTTAACCATCGAAACCACTTCCACACTAGCGCAGGCAGCAAGCCCTGAAAGCAAAAGTTCAGTAGGGGTCAAATGCTCCTTTTCTTCAGGTGAGCGCATATCAACATTGACCTGATTTCCATTTTCGTTTGTACCTACGAATTCCTTGTCTCCTTTGTAGTTAAGCTTAACTGTCATTGAATTTGATTTATCGTTATTAACAATTCCATAATATACCGTCAACTGGAAATCCGTTTATGTAATCAATATTTACATACAATTCGCCAGCAATGAACTTATTTAAAGGACTTTCGGGAAAATTTCTTATTCCCTATATCCTGACCGCAATTTTCGGAATATGGACGTACGTCAGTATATCCAATATTCGAAACTATGAGTCAAACAAAGATACGCTCCAAACCATTCAGTTGAAGTTATTAGAAATGCGGAAGCATGAAAAGGACTTCATTGCAAGGGAGTTTCGAAACCCTGAATTCTTAACAAAAGGAGAAAGCACCTATCGGGACCAGTTCAATTTAGCTGGTCTGCGTATAGAAAGTCTTGCATCTACACTTTATGAAGCTGATAGGATATCGGAGTTGCAGTATGATAGCATTAAGGAAGGCATTAACCAATACATGGAATACTTCAATCACTTAGCTGAATTGACTCGAGCGAAGGGATTTAAGGATTGGGGTTTAATCGGTGAGTTGAGAGACCAGATCCATATTGTGGAAGAGGACGCCACTGCATACGATCGGTACTATTTACTTATGCTAAGAAGGCATGAGAAAGACTTTTTTCTGAGAAATGACATTAAGTATTTGGATAAGTTTGAATCCGGAGTGTTGGAATTTAAGGCACATTTAAACAGGACCGTGGCCAACCGGAGAACTCGAGCAGAGCTAATCAACAAAATTGAAGAGTATGAACAGATTTTTACCCGTGTGGTCAGGATGTCGCAGGAAATTGGGCTGTCCGAATCATCAGGAGCACTGGGAGATTTAAGATCGGCAGTGCATGTCCTGACACCATTCATAGATCGCATCGGAACGGACATTTCGCTAGCCATTGATGGGAAGGTGAGACAGAATGTGATCATCTTGATTTGTTTACTCGTCATCATTTCCCTTTTGGGTGCCTTTGTGCTGGCTGTACATGTCAAGAAGATCACCCAGAATATCAATTTGATCAATGAAAGTACAAGTCTGCTGGCTGAAGGCAGACTTCCTGAACGTAATAGCGTCATTTCGAACGATGAACTTGGAGATGCCCACCGTGCGATCAACAAGCTTATTCAAGGGCATGAAGCGAAGGCGAGATTTGCAGAAAAAGTTGGAAGCGGAAAACTGGAAGCTGAGCTGGATATTTTAAGTGAGCACGATGCATTAGGACTTTCGTTGCTCGAAATGAGGGATAATCTTAAGCAAGTGATAGATGATACCAATGCAGTCATTAGTAAAGCTGGTGATGAGGGTGACTTGAAAGCATGGATTGACTTGGAGGGAAAGAAGGGTGCGTGGAAAGATTTAGGTGAAGGAATCAACAGACTACTCCACTCCTTCGTAAACCCCCTCATTTCACTCAATACAATTTTTGACGGTATGGCGAAGGGAGATCTGTGGGTTCGCTATGAAGGTGAGTCAAAAGGCGACATTCGTTCGATGATCCGTAGTCTAAATACAGCCTTGGAGAATATTCAGGTATTGATCAAAAAAGCCGTCAGAATGGCGAATGATGTTGAGAATTCTGCTCAGGAAATGCTAATGTCAGGGAATGAAATGAATATCAGTACGGGTGAAATCGCTTCAGCGATTGGTCAAATTAGTGTGGGAGCCCAGACACAAGCCGAGCGAGTAGATGCAACTTCGGGACTTTCGGAGCGAATTCTTGCGTCTGCGGAATCGATGAGTGAAAAGTCGCGGCAGATCAATACAGCTGCGAAAGAAGGTGTAGACAGTAGCCAAAAAGGTAAAGAGATGATGGCCAATGTCGCTACAGCCATGCAAAGTATTTCGGAATACTCCACGAAAACCAGCGACTCCATTGAGATTCTAAGTAAAAGATCAGATGAAATTAAGGACGTATTGAAAGTAATCAATGAGATTTCTTCGCAGACAAACCTATTAGCGTTAAATGCAGCCATCGAGGCAGCACAGGCCGGAGATGCAGGCCGAGGATTTGCCGTTGTTGCCGATGAAATCCGAAAATTGGCAGAACAGACCAGAACTTCATCCGCGGAGATCGAGTCCCTAATACAGTCTGTTGCGCATGATACCCAGCAAGCATCAAGAGACATGAGTAGCATGGAGGAGATGGTCAGTACAGGGGATCAGATTACACGCTCTACTTTAGCGGTTTTTGCTGCGATTGCCAATGCAGCAACCAATAATTATGAGTTATCCGAAGAGATCCTTAAATCCACGGAAAGTCAAAAAGTAGATATTCAAGCAATTGTACGGAATACTGAGAGTATCGTAGTAATTGCAGAACAAACAGCAGCAGGAACAGAAGAAGCTGCATCTTCTGCGACCGACATGTCAAGAGGTATGGAAAATTACGCCAGGAAGCTCGGAGCGCTATCTGAAATAGCAAGCTCCTTGAAGGAAGAACTGGAACAATTCAAAGTGGAGCAACAAGATACGTTGAGCGACACCGTCTTGCAGCCAGTGGCTTGACATCAGTCCGAAACCTTCCATGCCAGGGTATCATGATGTTCCGCAATTAAGGACCTCAGATAGCTTCCAATAAAATTCACACCCTCAAAACCAGCTTCCTTAGCCGCTCTATCTTCTTGCTCAAAAGAAACTGCTGGCCCAGCAAAATCATGCAGATCGGTATAAAACCCGATTGTGAAGTTGTCCCAGGAGGGTCCAAAAACACGCGTGAAGATCATATTAGGCCGATGATCGATCCCCGCATAAAATACATTTTCCGCTTGCCGTTGTGCAAGTAGTTCCGCCTGCTTACCGGCCAATGAGGTAAATATCTCAATGTGAAACAGCGCATACTGCTCAAAATTCTTTTGGAAGGCTTCCAGATCAGGACCTGTCACGATGGCTTCTTCCTGGAAAGCAACAAGATCATAAAATTCGTTGCCGTAGGGTTTATCAAGGGTTTTGGAAAGACCTCGTTTATTTACTGCAGATTCTTCGAAATACGCACTTAATGCTTGAATAGGGTAAATCACCATAAGGTCCCAATGGTCTCCCTGACTATGGCGCAGTTGGTAGGGTTTGTCTTGTAGATAGCTACTATAGTTTGCGATGTCCTCGTTGATTTGATCAATCAAGGGTAGTAAAGCTCCGGGTTTGGCTCTCAACAGTGAAACCTTGTAGAGTTGGTCCTGAGCAGAAATAGTCAGACTTGCTAGCAGCAAAAAAATCAGTGTAAGTATTCTCATGTGTAAGGGGGTTAGATTTTTTGGAAAGAGGGTCTGTTGGTTGCTAAGTTGTGTTATTTGCGATTGTTGTACTCTTTAATCAAGACGTTGAGCCGCTTAAAATCCAGTGTTCCATTGGCCTCTTTTAAGTGATGCATGATGGCCAGACCTTTGGCAAGTTGGCTATCTACATTTTTCACTTTTCCCACAAGGTGAATCAACGATCGCTGTTTTCCTTTGGTCAGTTCATGGAAATACATACTTCCTTCCTCGTCCTGATACAGCAGTTCTTGAAAGGACGCAGGCATGGGAATACCATAATCAGAAGTGTCCTTTTCCAATAAAATTTCCACTTCGTCATTTTCTACCAGCCCATGTTTTTTCATGAAGTCTTTTTTGAGGTAAATGAAATAGATGTCACCCTTCGGCATCAGTGCACTGTGTAGATGGGTTCCAAACAAAGTACAAATAACCCTCCGATCATTTTCATCAATGAAGGAATTGGCTGCTTGTTGTGGGATAGCTAGATAGTAGCTCCACATGTCATATTCAAATTTACAGATCGGTACTTTGAGCTTCATCAACAATGAATTTAGAAACTTTTTTCAAAAAGGGGGTAGGGTAATTTCAAACCTTCCGGTCTTCTTAATGTCTAACGACAAACAACAACTCGCTATGGAAAAGAAATATTATTTATGGTACGATGAAATAACTAAGTCTTTTATCGTTGGTAAAGCAAGTGATTTTATACTTCCGAAATCAGAGATCTTGTTTTCTGCGGATCAGACACAGTTGGGAATATGTAGGAGAATTGCAAAAAATCTAAATCAGATCGCCTAGACAGTAAGATACTTGGTAGTGTTTTAAAAGGGGCTCGCAGAAGTGCAGCCCTTTTTTATTCCATCCAAGAGCGTATTAGCTTTAGGTCAGATTTAATTTTAGCTCATGCAGAAGTTAGGAGGTAGCCTTTGTGAAGAACAAACGTTCGCAGAAGTATATGAGGAGAATAACCAACGGTTGATCAATTTTCTGTACTATTCATTCGGAGATCTTGAAAAAGCGCGAAACTTTTCACAAGATGCTTTTATTAGGCTTTGGAAAAACTGCAAAGAAATTGTCATGGAAAAGGCAAGAGGTTTTTTATACACCACAGCAAAGCGACTATTTCTTGACGAAATCGCACATCAAAAAGTGCAACTGAAGTTCCAGGATAGAACAAAAGCCAAAAATGAGCAAGCTGAGGCGGCAGATGACTTGGTGCGAACTGCTGAATTCAAGGAAGCACTAGAAAAGGCCATCTCCGATCTCCCCGAAAAGCAACGTACGGTTTTCTTAATGAATCGAATTGACAAGATGAAATATGCTGAGATCTCCGAGGCATTGGATATCAGTGTAAAAACCGTGGAAAAGCACATGAGTCAGTCACTTATCAAGGTAAGAGAGGCGCTGAACGAATTTGGAACATTTAAATTTTAATGGAGGTAGGGTTTTTTATTTTTCCCTCGTCCATTAGGAGAGAGCAACAGAAATGAACCAACAAGACAAAGAATCACTAGTCCAAAGCTGGCTGGACGGCAAGACCACCGATGAAGAAATACTAAGATCCATTTCAAAGGAAGAGCTGGATCAATACAAGGCTATTCTTACAACTGTAGATAACTGGATACCGGAGGGAACAGCAGAAGACACAAATCACCTTCAGACAATTTTGGCAACGCCGAAAGAGGCAAAGGTTGTTTCCATCAATCGAACACCTTGGATTGTCAGTATTGCCGCAAGCATTGCGTTGATTGCTTCCCTTTCGATCTTCTTCTTTGGAGGTGGAGAGACCGTATATTATGCGGAGAACGAGAACCTGGCTTTGGTACTTCCAGATGGTTCTACTTCGGTGATTCTGAGTCCGGGTGCAAAATTGACCTACGATGACTTTGATAAGGAGAATAGAGCGGTTTCAGTAGAAGGTAGGGTTTATTTTGACGTAACAGAAAAAGGACCTTTCACGGTCAGCTATGAAGAAGGAACGGTATCCGTATTGGGTACTCAATTTGAAATTTTGAAGTTGGGTGACTTTTTTGAGGCTAGTTGCTACGAAGGAAGCGTGCGTGTGCGTTACAAAGGTGAGCAGGAGTTGATGCGTAAAGGTGAGCGTGTAAACTATCTGGATGGCAGTCTTCCGAAGATTCAGATGAATCAACCTGAGCCGGCTTGGGTAGATGGCGAAGAAAGGTTTGAAAATGATCCACTAGAGAAAGTAATTAAGGTGATCGAGCTTCGCTATGAGGTTTCCATCAATACAGATAACATTACGCTAAACCGGAGGTTTACCGGTTCGATCCCCACGGACGACTTAGATGCCGCGTGCAAACGCGTATTCTCCGCGTTAGGAATCAATTATCAAATACAGAATAAGGATATAATTTTATCCGAGTGATGCCTCGCTTTTGGATTCTTTTTGTTGGACTTCTTTGCTCAACCTCCCTTCAAGCACAGCAGCGGCTTTTGGTGGAGCTCCTTGGTAGGATTTCCAAAGATGAACGCATTACCTTTAGCTACGATCCGGATCTCGTATTGGGGGTCGAGCTTCCTAAAGAGTTTGAGAATTACCAAGACTTAATCACATTTCTGAACGAGGAGAGTGGAATGAAAGTAGAAGAGGTTGGTGAAAGTGACTACCTGCTAATCCCCAAGCGCACCAGCATCACTATTTCATTCAGTGATGCGGAAGCGAAACCATTACAGCCCTTTTATGTGGACATCATTCGGGGAGAAAACGAAGTCCTGTATCAAAATTTTGTTGCTAATCCTGATCGGCCGGTCTCTTTTGAATGGACACCTAGACCGAAGGATACGGTCCAGATTATTTCCACTGCGTATGATCCTGTTGTTATTCCCGGAAATCAGCTCATTACAGAAACGAACCAGGAGATCGCGTTGAAGGAAAAAGTAACCTACCTGGAGGAAATTGTCATCCAGAATTACCTAGCCAAAGGGATAGCGCTAAACGTTCAAGATCAGACTACGTCACTTCAAATGAGCGATTTGGCATTAATTCCAGGAGAAACAGATGGTGATGTGCTTGCAGCATTGGCAACCCTACCAGGGATCAATTCGCCAGATAGTAGGCCTGGTAATTTATACATCCGAGGGAGTTCTACAGATCAAAACTTGATTCTTTTCAATCATATACCGATGTATCACCGAGGTCATTTTTTCGGTTCAATTTCCCCCTACAATGCTGAGGTAGTATCCGATGTTACGGTTAGCAAGAACGGGTTCAACCCTCGCTTGGGGGGTCGGGTAGGAGGAGCAATCGAAATAAGGTCTCAGGATCAACTGGAAGCGTATGATTCGTACGGAATCAGCGTTAATTCGCTTTATGGAAATGGGTTTGTCAGAACGAAGATTTCCAAAAGTTTAGGTATTTCCGTCTCAGCAAGACGTTCGTTCCCCTCTAGCTGGTTATCTCCAAAACTTAGGGAGATTTCGACCATGGCCTATTCTGCGACAGTCTTAACGACTCCTGATGATGGAATTGACTTCGATCAGGTAAATGTTGTTTACGAAGACTATAATCTTAATGTAGTCTGGGAGCCAAACAAGCGCAACAAGTTTAAAATAAGTGGCTTGTTCACCAACAATGCAACAAACTATGCTATTGCAAACGACAGTATAAGAAGTCTTGAGTTTATAAACTACGATAACCGAGGCCTTAGCATTGAGTGGGACAAGTCGTTCTCGAATCGTATCAATGGGAAATTTGTCACCTTTTACAGCGATTACAATTCTGCATTTGAAACAGAACAAGACGACTTACTGGTAGGGGACAAAGCTTTTGATATTTTATCAGAGAATACGCTTGAGGACGCCGGGGCTTCCTATGAGCTGAATCTTAAAAGTGGAGCGCGAAACACAATTGAGCTTGGACTCGGCACACAATGGAGTCAAGTCTCATTTGATTATCGTGACATTAGAAAAGATCAGCAGCCGTTCACGGCAAACCGTACCGACAAGACCTTTGTACATTCTTTGTATGGAAATTATAAAGTCAATGGGTTCAGTCGGTTTTATTTTCAGCTCGGAGGAAGATTGGAATACTATTCCATGACCTCTGAACCGTATTTTTCTCCTCGGCTGTTGATGAATTATGACGTGCGAGAGAATTTGATTTTGAAGGTCACGGCGGGCAGGTACTTTCAGTTTTTAAATCAAATGAAGTACTTGAATTTCGGAAACGCAGGATTCGACAATGAATTGTGGAGACTTGCTGATGGTCGAGGAATTAAGACCCTTTACTCAGATCAACTAATGCTGGGCGGGATCCTCACAAAAGGTCGTTTTGTATTTGATCTAGAGCTATTTCAAAAGCAGATCAATAATGTAAACTACGCTAGTACCTCACGCTTTTTGCCCCAAACCATTTACAGTACCGCCGATTGGGATGTAATGGGGGTTGATTTTTTCACCAAGGTGCAAGTTGCGGACGGGTTCTCTCTATGGACCAGCTATGAGTACACAGAACAAACCCTCAGTTTTGACAGTTTGGAATCGATCTCTTATCAATACAAATACAATCAACCACATCGGTTTAAGATGGGTGGATTATATCAAAAAGGGAGATGGAAATTGTCTTATTCCTGGAAGATGCTGTCAGGTCTGTACGGAAGGTCGATTGATATTTTAGCAGAACTGGATCAGATTATGGTCCTTGATTTTTCCCCACCAGCAAGACCACCAATGGGTGGAGGTCCACCCCCGGACGGAATGCGTCCACCAATGAGGCAACGGAGTCCTCGCTTTAGAGAAGCTACCATTGAAGACCTACCGGTTAGGTATGAAACCTTTCATGGATTTGATTTCTTTGCCACATACCACGTACCAAAGACTGCTGCAAGAAAATGGAATGCGATCATAGGCCTTTCACTAATCAATGTTTTTAATGTGGAAAACCAGATTGATCAAGTGGTACGTGGTGCTACGCAACGAAACCTCAACGAACGCTATGGGTTAGGTTTTGCTCCTAACCTTAACTTGACCATAAAGTGGTAAAAGCAACCTAAGCGACGGTCCGTCGCTTAGGTTGTGTATGCTTTAGTCTTTGAACTGATAAGGAGTATATGGGGCACCAGAGGCCTCAAGTTGTGCTTGCAGCGCACCGAAATCTTCAAGGAGATTCACTAACCTGGCCTTCAGTGGCTGATACTCGTCCAAAGCAATCTCATACACCATTTTGTGCGTCGCTGTTGGGTCAGAGGTTGTGTTGAACTGCTCGTAGTTAAGTATCCCGATACGCTGACTTACCGTGGGTACCTTGTCCATATCCAATGTCCTCGCCACCGGATCTCCGTTTAGGAGGTAACCCAGCTCTGTCAATTCACCCTTAATCGCCTCATATTGGCCAAACAGATCAGCATGATTTTTTTCAGTCAAGAGGATGGCCTTTTCTGCGTGGCGTAGCTGATTATTTAACTCACTCATCCGTTGGCGTGTCGCTGCCACCTGCCGACTGAGTTCAGATACTTGACGTTGAAAGGCTAATTTCTCCCCTCTATTGGAAGCTGGAAGCACTGTATTGTCCAATGCTTTTACAGTAAAACTGATGGTGCTTCCTATGGCTGAATAGGCTCCTTTTTCATAAAGACTCAACTCAACTGTGTAATCACCGGGTGAGACCAGATTTCCTTCACTGACGCCCGCGAATGGGTTATAGAAGGATGGCTTACTGAGCCGAATCGGGTCATCGCTGCTGTAGCGAAGGTCCCAGTGCACCCTATTTACACCTTTTTTGGGAGTTGCTTTCAGATTTCGAACCGTATTGCCTTCACTATCCTTTACTGTAAAGATCAAGAAAGGATCGATTTCGGTGCGCTCATTTTTCAATGCGTCGTAAGTTGGATAAGGGTCATTGGCACTGTCCTTCTCGCCCTTTCTACGTTCATCCTTTAAGGACGTGGGAGGTTCTTTCATGAAATACGTGAACATCGCCACAGGACCTAAATTTTCCCCTTGATAGTAGCTGTCTCCCTGAAAAGACTTACCAGGTAATCCAAGTGGGTAACGTTCAAGGTATAAGAGTGGATCTCGCACCGCCAACAGGTCACCATCTGTATTTAGCGTGTTTGTAATTTCTCTCAGCGTGCTGTAATCGTCCAAGACAAAGAAACCGCGACCAAACGTACCGAGAATCAAATCGTCTTCTCTTTCCTGGATTGCGATGTCTCTCACGGCAATAGTCGGAACCCCAGCCTTTAATTGTTTCCATTCAGTCCCGCTATTTGGAGAGAAGAAGATGCCAAACTCGGTGCCGGTGAAGATAAGGTTTGGAGTCTTATGATCTTCTGCAATCGAATAAACTGATCCCCGGTCAGGTAGATTGTTGCTGATCTTCGTCCAGGTAGTCCCTTGGTCAGCAGATCGGTAGATATATGGTTTGAAATCTCCGTACTTATGGTGATTGAAGGCAGCATATAGCACGTTTTCATCGTGCTGAGAAAGTAAAAGCGCGTTGACATAGGATCTGTTTGGGACACCAGGAATATTGTCGATCCTCTTCCAGTTCTCACCACCATCGGTCGTAAGCTGAATCAATCCATCGTCCGTACCTACTACGAGCAGATTTTCATTCAAAGGAGATTCATGAAAGGCCACAATTGTTCCATACGGGGAGGTACTTCCGTTCTTTGCTACGGCATCGATTCCCCACACTTGTCCCATGACTTTCAATTCGTTTCGATTGATTTGTCGGGTCAGATCGTCACTGATTACATCCCAGCTATTACCACGATCATCACTTTTGAATACCTTATTTGCGGAAAAATAAATTCGGGAGGGGTTGTGCTCACTGATATGTAGGGGTGCATCCCAGTTCCATCGATATGAATTCTCTTCTTTTCGTTCTTGCGGCTTAATGCCCACTTCTTCTCCACTCATTCGATCATAGCGGACAAGAAATCCGTATTGTGATTGTGCATAGACGATGTTGGGATTGGTCGGATCTATCTGCGATTCAAATCCGTCACCCCCATGCGTCATAAACCAGTCGGAATTGGCAATTCCATTGCTTGAAGTAGACCGGGCAGGTCCTCCCATGCTGAAGTTGTCCTGCGTTCCACCATAAATGTTGTAAAACGGCACATCATTGTCTACAGCGACTTTATAAAACTGGGTGACAGGTAAATTGGGCTTGTACAGCCAGGTCTTCGCGCCATCAAAAGATTCGTAGATTCCTCCATCGCAGCCAACGAGGAAGTGCTCCGTGTCTGTTGGATCGATCCACATGCAATGGTTATCGACGTGCTTGGTGTCTTCTCCCAGTACCTTGAACGTACGTCCCCCGTCTACGGAATAATGGAGCCAAGTATCCATTGCGTAAATTTTGTCAGGGTCTACCGGATCTGTAACAATTTCCTGATAGTAGTTTCCACTGGTGGAGTAACCTCCTCTTTTTTCCCAGCTTGCACCTCTATTTGTGGAGGCATAGAAGCCGCCCTTGCCTTGTGCAGCTTCAACAATGGCGTAGATGATTTCTGGGTCAGCCTCTGAGATCGCCAGCCCAATTCTTCCAAGATCCACGGCAGGGAGGCCTTTCTTGATTTCGGTCCAGGTCTGGCCTTTGTCCGTACTCTTGTACACCGAGGAGCCTGGACCGCCACCTAGGTATGTAAAAACATGCCTTCTTCGTTGCAGCGTTGAAGCATATAGCACGGTAGGATCTTCAGGGTGGATGAGGACTTCATTGACACCTGTATGTTCATCCACGGTTAAGGTGGCATTCCAAGTTTCTCCACCATCTTCGGAAAGATACATACCTCTTTCCCCACCTTCTTTCCACAAAGGTCCTATGGCTGCCACATAAATACGGTCGCTGTTCTCGGGATCAACTACAATTGATCCAATATGCTCCGATTGCTTTAACCCCATGTGCTTCCAGGATTTACCTCCATCGATGGACTTATACACACCATCACCGTAGGCAACACTCCGCTGATTATTGTTTTCACCAGTTCCAACCCAAATCACATTTGGATTATTAGGGTCCATTGTGACGACGCCAATCGAGTAGCTTCCCTGACTGTCAAAAAGTGGGGTATAGGTAGCTCCAGCATTCGTGGTTTTCCATACACCACCAGAAGAGGTAGCTACATAATACTCCTTGGGATTGTCGGGATTCACGGCGAAATCCGAAATTCTTCCAGAGGTAATTGCGGGACCCACGTTTCGGAATTTTAGACCGGAAATGGATAGTTCTTCCAGTGGTGACTTGGTATCACCTGTGGTTGATTTCTTTTTTTTCTGGCTCGTTAGTGTAAAACAGACCAATAGCGAAAGAACAAAAGCAAAGGGTTTCATAGGTTAATAGCGCTTTTTTTAACTTGAATTATTGATTAACGACTAAAGCTAGTTGATTCCCTTCAGGGGAAATTGCCACTCGTGTAATTCCGGATAATCCATAGGTGCTGAGATCGGCTATCTGATTCCATCCAGACCTACTGTTCCAGATCCAAAGACGATTGTTTTCGCCCATGATAATCTCTCCCTGTGGTGTCCAGCAGTAGTCTTCAACATTTGCCTTGGTGCGTACGATGTCTGATTTGGTATTCTTTTTTGGATGCAATGATTTGATAATCCATTGATCTGCAGACTTGTCCACATAACTCACCAGTTTGGACTTGGGGATCTTGTGCAATGAACGTCCCACATTTTTTGCCACAATTTTACTGGTACCTGCTTCCACATCAATAATTTGAAGCGCACTGGGCTCTCCCAAAACAAATGCCACCAGCTTGGTTTCATCAATCCAGGCATGGTATCCAATGACTACATCTTCCACCAGTACCTGGTTGTTTCCCTGTAAGTCGTAGGTATAAAGTAGCTGCAGCCCCGTAGTATCTAAGCGGATACTTGAAATGCGGCCGTCTGGAGTTGGGGTTGGGGAATATTCACTCCCTTGTAGGGTTTCGGAGATGATTTTAGTCTTACCCGTACCAATCGTGTATCTCGCAATCTCGGTTTGACCCTCAACAGTTCGTGCATACAGAATAGAATTGCCATCGGTCCAGAAAGAAGGTTGGTTGTCGTATCCCTCGTTCTGTGAAATGTTGATGGGATTTAGTAATGCATACATCCCTTGATCATCTTGTTCTAAATCAAAAAGATAGATCTCAGTATTGGGTTGACACATCGCCTTCCAGGCAAGCAAAAATGAGAAAATCACGATCGTACGTTTCATATTTTGGAATTGAGTTTTAATGGAGGAACAGCTATCAGGTGATTAAACAATCAAAGGGAAGACTGGTTAAAAATTTGAATCTCGAGTAATTGATGCTCATTTCATCTGGTTAAATTTAACGATTCTCTAACCTAGTTATTCGCAAAAATGAAAAGAAGAAATTTTATCCAATTAGGTGCGCTTACCGGCGCAGTTCCATTTTTGGGTGTCAAAGCATGCGCTCCTTCACCTGCTTCGGAAGATGTTTCCCAACAAGAAGAACCATTTGCCTTGGAGGAATGGACTGTAAAACAGTTGCAAGATGCGATGTCCTCGGGAAAGTACTCCTCCAGAGAAATTTGTGAATTGTATCTAAAGCGAATCAAGGAAAAAGATCAAAACCAAGGAGGCTTGAACAGCGTCATTGAAGTAAATCCGGATGCGCTATCCATTGCTGACGGATTGGATTTAGAACGCAGCGAAGGAACTATTCGTGGGCCGCTCCACGGTATACCCGTTATGATCAAGGACAACATCGATACTGGGGATAAAATGATGACGACTGCGGGTTCATTGGCATTGGTAGGGAGTACAGCCCCGGACGATGCATTCATTGTAAAAAAATTACGAGAGGCAGGAGCTGTGCTGCTGGGAAAGACAAACCTTAGCGAATGGGCAAATTTTAGGTCTGCACGATCCTCATCTGGTTGGAGCGGAAGGGGAAGACAAACCAACAATCCTTTTGCATTGGATCGAAATCCGTGTGGGTCCAGCTCTGGCTCAGGTGCTGCGGTTTCGGGAAATATGTGTGCCATCACGATCGGCACCGAAACAAATGGGTCAATAGTATGCCCCTCTTCTGCTAATGGAGTCGTTGGAATAAAGCCTACGGTAGGGTTATGGAGCCGCGACGGGATCATCCCAATTTCCGAAACACAAGATACGGCAGGTCCTATGGCTCGAACGGTAACGGACGCTGTGATTCTATTGGGCGCTTGTGCCGGCGTGGATCAGGCAGACGCTACAACCAGCGAGAGCGCAGAGAGCTCCTACCAGGATTATACCCAGTTTCTTGACGAGAACAGTCTGCAAGGTAAAAGACTTGGACTGCTAAAAGGTGCTTTCGGGTCTCATGAAGGATCCGATGAGGTTTTAACAGCTGCGGTTGAGACCTTAAAAGCGAAGGGAGCTGAAATTGTAGAAGATGTGGAGATCTGGGACTGGTCAGAATTTGAAGGAACAGGAGATATACTGTACTATGAATTTAAAGATGGCTTAAACAAATACCTGACTTCCAGACCCGACTTAACCGTAAAGACGTTAGAAGACGTAATGCAGTTCAATAACGACAATGCCTCGGACGAAATGCCGTACTTTTTGCAAGAGCGATTTGATCAAGCGCAAGCACTAGGCGGACTGGATTCACAGGATTACAAAGATCAATTAGCCAAGATGTTGAAAGTTGCGCGTGGGAGGTACAATGAACGGCTTAAAGAGCTAAACCTTGACGCGTTTATTGGATTGACACGAGGGCCAGCCTGGAAGACCGACCCTATTCTGGGAGATAATTTCCGCGGTGGGGTGAGTAGCTCCACACCAGCGGCCAGATCTGGATATCCAAATATCACGGTTCCTGCCGGATACGTACATGGTCTGCCCGTTGGGATGTCCTTTTTTGCAGGAAAATATGAGGAACCCAAACTAATTGGAATAGCCTATGCCTTTGAGCAGGCTACTCAGATGAGAAAAGCTCCGAAATTGTTACCAACCTTGGACTTGCCATGATTAAGAGAATTCTCAAATTCTTTGGGATATTGTTGCTAGGCCTTGTTGTATTGGTCTTCGTTTTTTACTTACTGATGGATAAACCATTGCCAAATGGCACGCAGGGAGAGGAGGCGGAGCGCCTGGCCGATGAGATGTTCGATGCTTTGAATAAATCTGGATTTGATTCGTTGGAGCACATCGCTTTTACCTTTAAAGGAATCCACTCCTATGAATGGAATAAAGAAGACAAAGAAGTACTTGTTTCCTGGGGAAACAATGAAGTGTTGCTGGATCTAAGCCAATCGACGGATAACTACACCATGTTGGAATACAAAGCCTATTCGTTTTTCATAAACGACAGTTTTTGGCTGATTGCGCCATTCAAAGTACGCGATCAGGGCGTGGTTCGTTCCTCAGTTGATACGGAAATCGGCAGGGGACTCTTGGTGACATACACATCTGGTGGAATCACACCGGGCGACAGTTATCTCTGGATCCTTGATGACAACGGATTTCCCATTGCCTGGCGCCTTTGGACATCAAATGTGCCAATTGGCGGACTGGAATTTTCTTGGGAGGAATGGTCTGAGTACAATGAGGTGTGGTTTTGCCAACTGCACCAGAGTAGCATTCTAAATCTAGACATTACTGGATTAGCGGTACGTTAAGACCTCCTTTTTGGTCATGTTCAATCCTTCATCAAGTACGAAACTAGTGCTTGATGAAGTGCATTTATAGGGGCCACAAGGTCGTTGAGATAGGTCCTGTATTTCTTTATCGGCTTATCTTTTTTGAAAAACTCCACCCCAGAGGAAAGGTCAAAATCATTCCAACCCATGTCGTATTTACTGTTGACCTTCAACTGAATCTTTATCGGTTCAAAAAGGATCTGAGAGCCTTCAAACTGAATCTTTGTATCATATTTTGCATGGAAATACCGGTCACCTAGATTTACTGCGTTGTTTTTTATGTGGGTCAAAACCATTTCTGTCCCCAATCCGGTTTCTTCCAGTGTCAGCTTGTACGTTTTTTCGTTTGCTTTGATCCAATCAAGGGTTTGCTGGAACAGTTGCTGACTGCTGTCGCCACTCGGAATTTGGAAACGGATGGATTTGGGCATCAAGCCCGTTGCTTCGATTGCAAACTGCTCCTGAGCAACGGCTGGTCGAGCGAGGAAAAAAAGGAATAACACGAAAAGACTATTTTGCAGCGGATTTTTCATGGAAAAAAGAGCAACATCGCGTTTAATTGATTTCCTCGATTTTTACACCAAGCTTGCGAACCTCATCCCAAAATCCAGGATAGGACTTGTTTACCACAGAAGGATCATCAATCGTTACATCCATGATCTGTGAGAGGGGAGCGAAAGCCATGGCCATACGATGATCTTCGTACGTATCCACTTCAATAGACTCAGGAATACGACTGGAAGGTCTTAATATCCACTTACTGCCATTTTCTTGCAGAACCGCCCCGAGTTTGGCTAATTCTGTCCGCATGGCCTCGATTCTGTCCGTTTCTTTGATCTTCAGACTCTCTAATCCAGTCATGTTGAGCGTTATTCCAGAAACAGCCCCAATGGCCATGACGGTTTGTGCCAAATCAGGACAATTGCGAAAATCAATGTTGAGCGATGTAGCCTTGGTTGGACTATTTTGAAGGGTTACTTTCCCTGGGCTAAAAGTTGATAGTACGCCCATCTCAGCCATGATTTTCGCAATCACGTGATCTCCTTGCGGGGAATGCGCATAAATCCGAGGCAGTTCCAAACTACTTTCTTCAGGGGCCAATGCCGTAAAACCGAACCAATAACTGGCACCGGACCAATCTCCTTCGATTTCATGATCGGTAGCTACATAGCGTTGCGAATCGACATGGATGGTTTTTTCTTGGAAGACGACATTTACCCCAAATTTTTCCATTAAGGCGATGGTCAGTTCAATGTAAGGTCTGCTGAACACTTCTGTGGTCAGTTCAATGGACAAGCCGTTAGGCAATGTAGGAGCAATCATCATAAGTGCACTGATGTATTGGCTGCTGATATTGCCAGGAATACGGATTAGGTTCGTTTGCTGTTTCTTGATCTTATGGATCCGTAGCGGAGGATACCCTTCTTCTTCAAGAAATTCAATTGTAGCTCCGAGTTGCCTCAGTGCATCCACCAAGGGACCAATAGGTCTTTTTTTCATGCGATCCGTTCCGGTGATTATTTGCCCGGTCCCCGTTACGGCCAGGTAAGCAGTGAGGAACCGCATGGTCGTCCCTGCATCCTTAACATCCAGCACCTCTTCATTTGAACTTAGCAACGCAAGCATGGTATTCGTATCCCTGGCGTTGGAGAGATGCGATAACTCACCTGCTCCTCCGGCTAATGCGTTGACAATGAGAGCTCTATTGCTTTCGCTTTTAGAGGACTCCAGGTTTACGGTGCCCGTTAGCTTATCTGAATACTTATTTAATCGAAATTTCAATCTTTTTTATTTCTGGCATAAACATTGTACCAACCATTCCCGTTACAAAGTTGTCATAAATACTGAAATGTCACGCACTAAAACCATAGGAACAATTTTCGCTTCACTAGCCATTGGAGCTATCGCCTTTTTGTTTACGACTCCCAAAAAAGTTCAAAAGAGAAAAGAAGTCAAGATTACAAAATCCCAAGAGGTAAGTAATCAGGAAGACCTTTTCATTTAAGCAAAGGCCTCCATGCTGCGAATGATCTGCGCTGTGCTTACTTTTTGGTCATAGGTACAGCTACCAATCTTTTCCAGCAGGGAAAAGCTTACTTCTGTGTCTATGTTTTTCTTATCCTGTTTCAGCAAAGTTTCCAGCACGGTATAATCAGGAATAGTGGTCGGCAGTGTAAATCTAGATTGCAGGTGATGCTCGACAGCTTTCAGGTCACCTTCTGAAATCATGCCAAGCTGCATCGAAAGATGTCCCTCCAGAATCATTCCAATGGCAATTGCCTCACCATGTAGCAAGGGAGCATCCGTTTCCAAAAGCGCACTTTCAATAGCATGACCAAGCGTATGTCCAAAGTTCAATATTTTACGCAGGCCCTTTTCGAACGGGTCCGCCGTCACAACTTCGTTTTTAATTCCAATGGATTTTGGAATGATCTCATACCAATCTAAGGCTTCGAAAGCAGTTTCCTGCAAGTTTTGCCAATGTGAAGCATCATAAATAAGTGCATGCTTTACTACTTCTGCATAACCTGAAACCAAGTCTCTTTTAGGCAAGGTTGTCAGAAATCCAGGATCCACAATCACAGCATAAGGATTCTGGAAGACTCCAATATGATTCTTCAAGCCGTCAAAGTCTACACCCAACTTCCCACCGACGCTTGCATCAACCTGGGAGAGTAGCGTAGTGGGTAGATTGATAAAAGGAATTCCACGTTTGTAGGTGGCTGCAGTAAAACCTCCCATGTCACCGATAACCCCGCCTCCTAGGTTAATCAAGACGCTTTTGCGCGTAAAGGATGCCGCCGTTAGTTCATTCCATATAAAACGGCACGTATCAAGGTTCTTCTGTAGTTCTCCACTCCCAATTTCAATTAGAATATCGTACTTAAAATCAAGTAATGGTAAGCAATGTTCTTTTGTATTTTCATCTACGAGAATTGCAACCTTATCCGGTTGCAATGTATGCAACACTTCTCTGACCGTTTGGGCAGCATTACTGGTGAAATGGACGTAGTCCGGTAGTTTATTTGACATGAAAAATTCGGCTTGAGGTCTAGTTCTCTTGGCTATCTTTGCGTCTGTTCAAAATTATGCAATCAGGACCAATCAATTTTGATGATACGAAAACCGCATTCACCCATAAAAGCAATGCGGATCTAAGAAAGTCTCATTTTGTGTTTGCCACGATGGGAAAACCCTGGATGGTAAATTTGGGTACCCGTTTAACAAACTTTGCGCTGAATTTGAGAGTGCCGGTCAAGGGCATCATTAAGCGAACGCTCTTTGATCAGTTTTGTGGAGGGGAATCGATTGAAGATTGTTCCCAAACGATCCAGACGTTAGGTAAAGGAAGTGTACATACCATCTTAGACTATTCCGTAGAGGGGCTGAAGAATGAAGACGGGTTTGACGATGCCAAAAAGGAAGCCATTCGTGTAGTAGAACACGCTAGCAAGAATAAGCACATTCCTTTCTGTGTTCTGAAACTTTCAGCGTTGGGTTCCACAGAGCTCATGACCAAGGCACAGGACGATGAAAAGCTAAGTGAACTTGAAAAATCAAAGCTATACTTCTGTGAGCAGCGGGTGGATGAAATCTGCAAAATGGTTTATGAAAAAGGCTTGATGCTCATGATCGATGCGGAAGAATCATGGTTTCAGAATTTCATCGATGGGGTAGCCTACCGAATGATGGAGAAGTACAACAAGGAAAGGCCAGTTGTTTATAACACGTATCAACTGTATCGGCATGATGTATTAGGTCGTCTTAAGCGGGCTTTTTTACGTGCTGACGAGGGTGCTTATTTCTTAGGCGCAAAGTTGGTAAGAGGCGCCTACATGGAAAAAGAACGTGATCGTGCAGAAGAACTGGGATATGAATCCCCCATTCACATTTCTAAAGAGAATGTTGACAAAGATTACAATGAAGCACTACGACTTTGCGTCAATAATTTCGCCAATCTTGGGTTGTGCGCGGGTACACATAATGAATCCTCGTGCAACTACCTGGCGGAACTTATGAGGGAGGCGGATATTGCTCCTGAAGACACCCGTATTTACTTTGCACAGCTTTTAGGGATGAGTGATAACATTTCTTTCAAGCTTGCGAACATGGGATACAATGTGGCCAAGTATGTACCGTATGGCCCGGTAGAAAAGGTGCTGCCCTATCTATTCAGGCGGGCTGAGGAAAACACATCGATTGCGGGCCAAAGTGGACGTGAGTTCACATTGATCAAGAAAGAATTAATAAGAAGAAAAAGAGAAAAATAGCCGTAATGCAGCTTAGCGAACAGGAAATCTTACGTAGAAAATCCAGGGAAGAATTGATGGAAATGGGAGTAGACCCATATCCGGCGGCCTCGTTTGAGGTGAATATTAACACGGCCCATATCAAACGAAATTTTGAAAGTCGACCTGGAGACTATGCAAACATCTCAATCGCCGGTAGGTTGATGTCTCGAAGAATTATGGGGTCAGCTTCGTTTGCGGAGATCCAAGATGCGAAGGGAAGGATTCAGATCTACATTCGAAGGGACGATATCTGCAAAGGAGAAGACAAATCCTTGTACAATGAAATCTTCAAGAAGAAACTGGATATCGGTGATATTATAGGAATAAAAGGATACGTATTCAAGACAGAGGTAGGGGAGATTTCCATTCATGTCACGGATCTATCATTGCTAACCAAATCGCTGAAACCGCTACCGATTGTCAAGGAGACCACCGACGAAGAAGGTAACAAGAAGGTATACGATGCTTTCACAGATCCGGAACAACGCTATCGGCAGCGCTACCTTGACTTGATCGTCAATCCAGAGATCAAAGAGACGTTTATTCAGCGAACAAAGCTGGTAAACTCCATTCGGGAGTACATGACTGACCGTGGGTACCTGGAGGTAGAGACACCCATTCTGCAACCACTCTACGGAGGTGCTGCTGCTAGACCGTTTAAAACGCACCACAATTCGCTGGACATGACCCTCTACCTGAGGATTGCTAACGAGCTTTATTTGAAGAGGTTAATTGTAGGTGGTTTTGATGGGGTTTTTGAGTTTTCCAAAGACTTCCGAAATGAAGGGATGAGTCGTTTTCACAATCCGGAGTTTACGCAAGTTGAGTTGTACGTGGCTTACAAAGACTACAACTGGATGATGGATCGAATGGAAGAGATGATCGAAAAGGTCGCCATGGACTTACACGGAGAGACGAAGGTTCAGGTGGGAGAACATGCCATTGATTTCAAGAGGCCGTGGAAGCGTTTTACGATGTTTGAAGCCATCCAGCACTTTACCGGAATTGATATCTCTGAAATGGATGAGTCGGGACTACGGGCAACGGCTACAAAGCTGGAAGTTCCCATAGATGATACGATGGGAAAAGGAAAGATCATTGATGAGATCTTTGGTGAAAAATGTGAGCCTCGCCTCATCCAGCCAACATTCATAACAGACTATCCGGTGGAAATGTCTCCACTCACCAAGAAACACCGTTCCAAAGCTGGCTTGGTAGAACGATTTGAGGCGATCTGCAATGGCAAGGAAATCATGAACTCGTATTCGGAATTAAATGACCCAGTTGATCAGCGTGCACGATTTGAGGAGCAACTAGAACTCGGAAAAAGAGGGGATGACGAAGCCATGACCTTGGATGAAGACTTTTTAAGGGCACTGGAATTTGGAATGCCTCCAACAGCAGGTGTAGGGCTTGGAATCGATCGTTTGAGTATGATCATGACGAATTCGGATTCAATCCAGGACGTATTGTTTTTCCCGCAGATGCGACCAGAGGTGAAGTCCAGGTCGGCAGAACTGGAGGGAGATGAAAAGAAAGTTTTTGAAATGCTCGAAGAAGAAACCAAAATGGACCTCAACTCATTGAAAGAGAGGTCAGGACTTTCGAATAAGAAGTGGGACAAAACCATAAAGAAACTCACGCAGGGTGGATATGCTAAAGTCAACAAGACGGAAGAAGGACTATTTGTGGAGGTAGTTTAATCGAGTGTTTAAGAACAGTCTCGTAACTGTCATTGACAAAGTACAAAGTCAGCCACGCTGTATAAATAAAATGGAGCCACATTTGAACTCAAACAGAGCTGGTCAAAAAAAATGTCTTACCTGAGGCAAGACATTTATTTGCGAATTTTATTGTCGAACTAGCTTACACTACCTTTCAGATATTCTCTATTCATCCGGGCAATATTATCCAAGGAAATCCCCTTCGGACACTCAACTTCACAAGCACCCGTGTTGGTGCAATTTCCAAAACCTTCTTCGTCCATTTGCTTTACCATGTTTTGAGCTCGCTCACCTGCCTCAACCTGTCCTTGCGGGAGTAAGGCAAACTGGGAAATCTTAGCTGATACGAATAGCATAGCGGAAGCATTTTTGCAGGAAGCAACGCAGGCACCACAGCCAATGCAAGCAGCAGCATCCATCGCATCATCAGCGTTGTGTTTCTCGATCGGAATTGCGTTTGCATCTTGCGTATTTCCTGATGTGTTCACCGAAATAAAACCTCCGGCAGACATGACACGATCAAAGGCACTTCGATCTACAATTAAGTCCTTTATGACAGGAAATGCTTTTGCTCTCCATGGTTCAATGTAGATGGTATCGCCATCGCTGAACTTTCTCATGTGCAGTTGGCATGTTGTCATCCGTCTTCCCGGACCGTGGGCTTCGCCATTAATGTACATGGAGCACGTTCCGCAAATCCCTTCCCGACAGTCATGATCGAAAGCTACCGGCTCATTTCCTTCGGCAACCAACTGTTCGTTTAGCATGTCCATCATCTCTAAAAAAGAACTTCCTGTAGAAACATCAGCTACCTGATAGGTTTCCATCCTTCCTTTGTCTGTAGGACCATTTTGTCTCCAAACTTTGAGTGTAAGATTTAATGTTTTTTCTGCCATAACGTTCTTATTTATAAGATCTGGTCTTCAATTCAATGTTTTCGTAGTTCAATTCTTCTTTATGGAGAATGGCTTCAGAGGGTTCACCTGTATACTCCCAGGCAGCCACGTGCGTGTAGCCTTTATCGTCTCTTACCGCTTCTCCTTCCTCTGTTTGATATTCTTCTCGAAAATGCCCTCCGCAAGATTCATTTCGTTCCAAGGCATCTCGGGCAAAAAGCTCTCCGAGCTCTAGAAAATCAGCGACTCTACCAGCTTTTTCCAGCTCCTGGTTCAAACCGTCTGCAGTACCCGGAACCCGTACGTCGCTCCAGAATTGTTTTCGTAGTTCTTTAATTTCTTCAATGGCTTCCTTGAGTCCTTTTTCGTTTCTGGCCATGCCAACTTTATTCCACATGATCTTTCCAAGTTGCTTATGGAAATGGTCAACAGAATGTTTGCCGTTGTTGTTTATGAAAAATTCTACTCTTTCCCTGACCGCCTTTTCGGCTTCCTCAAACTCAGGCGTGTCCGTTGAAATTGGACCTGTTCGGATGTCATCGGCCAGGTAATCACCAATCGTGTAAGGAATGACAAAATACCCGTCTGCAAGCCCTTGCATAAGTGCAGAAGCACCCAGTCGGTTTGCTCCGTGATCTGAGAAGTTAGCTTCACCGAGCGCATAGCAACCAGGAATAGTTGTCATCAAATTGTAATCAACCCAAACGCCGCCCATGGTATAGTGCACAGCCGGATAAATCTTCATGGGTGTTTTGTATGGATTGTCTCCTGAGATGTTTTCATACATTTCGAAAAGGTTTCCGTACTTACTTTCTACAATTTTTTCACCAAGCTCTCTGATTTTTTCCTGACTTGCATCGTGGATGCCTTTGACGTTTGCTTCTTCCTGACCGTATCGCATGATGGCCGCCTCAAAGTCCAGGAATACGGCTTCATTCGTCGCATTCTTTATGACTCCATGACCTGCATCACATCGCTCTTTCGCGGCACGTGAGGCCACATCCCTGGGAACCAGGTTGCCAAAGGAAGGATATCTTCTTTCCAAGAAATAATCTCGCTCTTCTTCAGGGATCTTTGTCGGATCTAGTTTCCCTTCTCTCACGGCTTCGGCATCCTCTTTCTTTGCAGGAACCCAAATTCTTCCGTCATTTCGAAGTGATTCAGACATCAAGGTCAATTTGGATTGCTGCTCACCATGCTGAGGTATGCAGGTCGGGTGAATTTGGGTAAAACATGGGTTGGCGAAGTAGGCACCCTTCTTGTGAATTTTCCACCCTGCAGAAACATTCGAGCCCATGGCATTGGTAGAAAGGAAGAAAACATTTCCATACCCACCAGAGGCAATCACCACAGCATGCGCAGAGAATCGCTCAATTGCACCAGTTACAAGATTTCGGGCAATGATTCCACGAGCCTTGCCATCCACAATCACCAGATCCATCATCTCGTGCCGGTTGTACATCTTGATCTTTCCCTTACCAATTTGCCTGGACATGGCTGAATAGCAGCCCAAAAGAAGCTGCTGCCCCGTTTGACCTTTAGCATAGAAAGTCCGTGAAACCTGTACCCCACCAAATGATCGGTTGTCTAACAAGCCACCATAATCCCGAGCGAAAGGCACTCCCTGAGCAACACATTGATCAATGATATTGGTGGAGACTTCGGCAAGCCTATGCACATTAGCTTCTCTGGAACGGTAGTCACCACCTTTCACCGTGTCATAAAACAATCGATAGGTAGAGTCACCATCGCCTTGATAGTTCTTCGCGGCGTTGATCCCCCCTTGAGCAGCAATGGAGTGTGCTCTTCGTGGTGAATCCTGGTAACAAAATGCTTTTACGTTATACCCTAATTCGGCAAGTGTTGCCGCAGCAGATCCTCCTGCAAGACCCGTCCCGACCACAATCACATCGATCAGTCGTTTGTTTGCGGGGTTAACAAGTCGAACATTGTTTTTATGGTGGGTCCACTTATTGTCAATAGGACCTTCAGGTATTTTAGAATCTAATGTTGACATTTCTTAAGTTAATTCGTTTAGTGTGAATTGAAATGATGAAAAAGTGCAATAAATACGAAGCCTACCGGGATCAGTATTGCGTAGACTTTTCCCAGTTTGTGAATGGTCGGGGTGTATTTGCTGTGTCGTGCACCGATAGATTGGAATGCGGATTGGAAACCATGCAGTAGATGCAAGGCTAGTAAAACAAACGAGAGACAATAAATCCCCACACGTATTGGATCTGCGAATTTATGTACAAGCTCTTCGAAATACCTGAAGTCTCCGTTGGGTAGCGTACCTGACATATCTCCCTTTACGTACTTCACATTTAGTTCAGGAATCCAGAAGTCATAAAAGTGAAGACCAAGAAACGCCAATATTACGACTCCTGAAAGAATCATATTTCTGGACATCCAGCTAGAATTAGCTGCCCCATTGTTTTTAGCATACGAAACCGTCCGGGCATTCTTGTTTTTAATCTCTAAAACAAATCCCATCACGAAGTGAAAAACCACGCCAAAAATAAGAACGGGTTGCAACGCAAATTGAACCAATGGATTTGTACCCATAAAGTGCGAAAGGTCATTGAATATCGTTTCGCTAAAGGTTGAGGTAATATTTATCAGAAAGTGCTGCAGCAAGAATATCATGAGGAACAGTGCTGATAATGCCATTGCAAACTTCCTCCCAATACTACTCGTAAACAGTTGTTTTGTCCAACTCATCTAGATTCAGTTAATGTTTTCTCAAAGGTACTTTCGGAACACTTGAAGACCAATCGTATTGTTTGTTTTTATTGATTCTAAATTGATCCGTATTAGTTTCATAAGTGGAACCGAAATTTCGACTGTTTTAGTAACAGATTTCAACTTATTCTTGTTTCGAATATTAGCAGGTGTTTAAAAGCGTTATAGATTTACTGGTAATTCACGAGAATCGTATGTGGAAGATTAAAGTCCTTGTTTCTATTTGCCTCATTTTTTTGAGCACCTATGCAACCGCTACACACATTCGCGCCGGAGAAATTACGGCTGTTCAGATCAATGGGCTTACCTACGAATTTACGTTCACCGGATACCGTGATATAAATGGAGTGGACTTTGGAAACGGAATCTTTGACTTTGGAGATGGTACAACTTGGGGAGGTCCAGATGGAGAACGTATTCCTTGGGAGCCGGCTGTCCCACTAGGAAATCAAGTTGAAAGATGGCGTTTTACTTTAAGACATGACTATGCTACGGGAGCACCCTACTTGGTTAGCTACACGGAGGATTTTCGAAATGAAGACATTCAGAATATATCGGGGTCTGTAAGCACATCCTTTCACGTGGAGACCTTTGTGATTGTCGATCGGTTGATCGCCAATAGCACGCCTTTCTTCACCGTTCCTCCGATCGATCAAGGTGTCGTTGGGGCAGTTTTTGAGCATGACCCTGGTGCATTTGATCCGGATGACGATAGCTTGGTTTTTTACTTTACGTTGCCAAAACAAGCAAATAACTTGGATGTGGGAGGTTACAGATCACTGGTTGACCCTTCTTTTTACGAAGACTTTAGTGTTGGCAATGCTCAACGCAATGGACCGCCAACTGTTACCATTGATCCAATGGAAGGAATCATGGTTTGGGACGCCCCTGGCGGTGCTACGATTCCTGATTTGGAGTGTAGAGAGTGGAACGTGGCTTTTGTAGTTGAGGAATGGCGCACGATCGGAGACGAAACATTCAGGTTGGGATACGTTACACGGGATATGCAGATCATTGTTTGTGACTTTGAAAACGATCCGCCAGAGCTAGAACTGCCGGACGACGCTTGCGTGATTGCCGGTGAATCCATCTCAGCGACGATTATTGGAACAGACCCCAATGGAGATCCAGTGAGACTGGAAGCATTTGGTGGCCCTTTTGAAGTGACACCCTCTGCCACCATTACACCCAATGACGGTCAGTTTAGGGAAGTTCCTGCGTCAATCGAATTTAATTGGACTACCACTTGCAACAATGTGCGAGAGAACCCCTATGAAGTTCAATTCAAGGTCACGGATCAATATTCCGTTCCCGGGTTTAATTCAAGTGTTCCTGGCCAATCAAATTTTGAGACCTGGAGAATTACCGTGGTAGGTCCCCCACCGGAAGGGTTGACACTCCAAAAATCTGCAGGAAGATCCATCGATTTAACCTGGGATGAGTATTCCTGTACAAATGCCGAGAACATGCAAGTGTGGCGAAGAGTAGGTCAATATGACATCGATGCTGAATGTATACCAGGTATTCCCGAAAATGCAGGTTACGAGCTTATTCAGACCCTACCCATCAGTCAAACTTCCTATCGTGACGACAATAATGGATTAGGATTATCTGCCGGGTCAACGTACTGCTACCGATTGGTCGCCGCTTTCCCAGATCCGGAAGGAGGCCTTAGTATGCCTTCCGCAGAAGCCTGTGATAGCTTGATCATCGATGCTCCAGTGATTACCAATGTTGACATCTTATCAACCAGTGAAACCAACGGTGAGATTGCTGTCCGCTGGACCTCTCCACTTCAACGAGATCCAGCATTTGGCCCATTTACCTACACGGTATTTCGGAAAGAGGGAATTGAGTTGGATGGAGCTTTCGAGATGGTGCGTGCCGCGTCCCCTGATACTACCTTTAATGACACCAATCTAAATACGGTAGACTTGGCTTATTCTTACAAGATTCAGCTGCTTGACAATGGAGATCAAGTAATTGATTCTTCGTTGCAAGCGTCATCTGTCCGGTTAAATCCAAACTCCAAGATTGGTGCAATTGAACTGGTTTGGGAAGCCAATGTTCCATGGTCAAACACGGTGCAGTCGTTTCCCACTCACTTGATTTACAGAGATAATGTAACGGCTGGTGCCCTGGATGAATTGGTGCTAATTGATGAGGTAGATGTGACGATGGATGGTTTTAGGTATCTGGACGATGGTAGCTTCAACGATGTCCCCTTAGACGATGAGGTTGAGTATTGCTATTTCATCACCACAAGGGGGTCCTATGATAATGAGCTACTTCCTGAGCCGCTCATCAATAATTCGCAAATAGTGTGCGCTCAACCAGCCGATAGTATTCCACCTTGCCGACCACTAATGGTGACTTTTGATTCGGGCAGCAGCGGCGGTTGTGAGGATCAATTTGTTTGCGGAGAGGAGAATCAAGAGTTGCAGAATGTATTACGCTGGGAGGCCGACAATGCTCCCGAGTGTGATGACGATATCGCGTTTTTCAGAGTGTATGTTTCTGAGTCTAGTGATACCGCAACGTTCAGAATTCTGGCGACGACTACTGGAAATGAATTTGTTCACATTACCAATGATTTAGACCTTAATCATAATCGGCTTAATCTGAGAGACAACTCGCTGGCTTTTTGCTACTACATTACCGCAGTGGACAGGTCTGGAAATGAAAGCATTATATCAGACGTTTTGTGCAACGACAACTGTCCGCAATACATTTTGCCAAATCTATTTACGCCAAATGGAGATATGCTGAATGATACGTTTAGACCGTTAGAAGGCAATGGTCAATGTCCTCGCTTTGTGGAATCTGTAGTTTTTAAAGTCTTTAATAGAGCAGGTGTGGAGCTATTGAATTACGATTCCAACGCCATAGGAGAAGGGCCGGAAGGTACCGTTTCGGCACGAAATAGTATTTTTATCGACTGGGATGGCAGATCAGCTAATGGTGAAGATTTACCGGCAGGGGTTTACTATTACTCTGCTGAAGTACGTTTTGTCAAGTTGAACCCGGAAGACGAAGTTCAGGTTATTAAAGGGTGGGTGCAGTTGATAAGATAGCGAATCCGGTTGTGTTCTTCGATGGCGTTTGCAACCTGTGTTCGTCGTCTGTTCTGTTTATTGTTAAGCGGGACAAGAAAAATACTTTCAAGTTTAACTCACTCCAGTCGCCAAATTCTTATGAACTGCTGCGAGCGTTCGACACAAATACAGAAGACCTCCAAAGCATTATTCTCCTTCAGAATGGCAAAATATACACCGAGAGTTCTGCGGTTTTACAGATTACACGGCAACTCTCCGGGCTATGGCCAATCCTTTATGTTTTCGCAGTAATTCCAAAGTTCATACGCGATGGGCTTTATAGAATTGTCGCTAAGAATAGGTATGGGTGGTTTGGACGCAAAGACCAATGCATGATCCCCAGTCCTGCGCTGAAGGCTAAATTTCTTGACTGATTCTTTTCTACTTTTGTAGTCAATAACCAATTCATCTATGAGTAAAGCATATGTTTTCCCCGGGCAGGGAGCCCAATTTTCTGGGATGGGGAAAGATCTATATGATCATCACCAAAAGGCAAAAGAACTATTTGATCAGGCAAATGATATCTTGGGTTTTGATATTCAAAAAGTCATGTTTGAAGGCTCTGACGAGGAGCTAAAACAAACCAAGGTAACGCAACCAGCTGTTTTTATGCACAGCGTCATTGCGGCACTAACTTCGGAGTACTTCAAACCAGAAATGGTCGCGGGTCATTCACTGGGAGAGTTTTCAGCGCTGGTCGCAAATAACACCTTGAGTTTTGAGGACGGACTATCATTGGTAGCAAAGAGGGCCTCAGCAATGCAAAAAGCGTGTGAGCTGAAGCAATCCACCATGGCAGCGGTACTTGGATTAGATGATGAAGTAGTTGAGCAAGTTTGCAGTGAAACCGAAGGAATCGTTGTGGCCGCCAATTACAATTGCCCCGGCCAGTTGGTGATCAGTGGAGAAGTTAGTGCGGTAGAGCGGGCATGTGAAACGCTAAAGGAAAAAGGAGCAAGGAGAGCTTTGATCTTGCCAGTTGGAGGCGCTTTCCATTCCCCTTTGATGGAACCTGCCAGGGAAGAACTGGCAGACGCAATTCAGAATACCACCTTCAACACGCCGATTTGTCCGGTTTATCAAAACGTAGACGCACAGGGATACGAAGATGTAGACAAGATAAAGGACAATTTAGTACTTCAATTGACTTCCCCAGTCAGGTGGACACAATGCGTTCAGAAAATGGTTGAAGATGGAGGGTCTCTTTTTGTGGAATGCGGGCCAGGTAAAGTGCTTCAAGGACTTGTAAAGAAAATTCATCGGGAAGCAGAAGTCCAAGGTATTTCATGAGATACCAAAGACTATTAGTTATGCTTTGCTTGGGGGTGATCTTACTTGGAAGCGAGGGTTGTAGAAGAGGTCCCTCAACGTCAAAAAAAAATACCAAGAAGGTTAAGCGGGGTAAGCCCATTCCCTGTCCGATAAAAGATTGCTGAATGTCGGAGATCATCATAGCCATAGACGGATATTCCGGCACGGGCAAAAGCTCCACTGCAAAGCAGGTGGCTGAGCGGCTAGGGTATGTTTATATCGATAGTGGTGCCATGTATCGCGCTATCACGCTATTCTTCATCCAACAAAAGGTGTCCGTTAAGGATTCTAGCCTGGTGCGTGAAGCATTGAAACAGTGTGATGTAAGCTTTGGTCCCAAGGGGATATTGCTGAATGGGACTCCCGTAGAGCACCAGATAAGAACAATGGAAGTTAGCCAGTTGGTAAGTCAGGTAAGCGCTATTTCAGAGGTTCGCTCAAAATTGGTTGCTGATCAACGAAAGCTGAGCGAAAACAAGGGCGTTGTCATGGATGGGAGAGATATCGGTACCGTTGTTTTTCCTAATGCAGAGTTGAAGGTCTTCATGACGGCCAAGGTGGATGTTCGTGTTCTAAGAAGAAAGAAAGAGCTTCATGAAAAAGGGATTCAAGAGTCGGAAGAGGCTATCCGAGAAAATCTACTTGGAAGAGATGCCTTGGACACGTCAAGATCTGACAGTCCCTTAAAAAAAGCAGAGGACGCAGTTGAGATAGATACTTCAGATTTGACCTTGGAGGAGCAAATTGCCAAAATTGTTGAAAAGGCAAACAAACTACGTTCGCGATAGACACGTCTCGACTATGATTTGATGCAGGGATCGTTTCTTCAGGCCTTCCAGGCGCAAAAAAATCAGGTTTCCTGTTTAAATCTTGAAGATTTTGTCCCAATTTTGAATTCACTTCTACTCTCTCAGGTTTATAGAATTTTAATGGTAGTCATTGGGAAAATGAATTGAGGCGAAAATTGCTTCAAACTTTTCCAGAAATCAATGGTTGAAGTCAGTAAACTTCATGGTCAGGTTTTTCAGTTATGAGAATATTGTAAATCCTTTATTGTGTAAGTTTGCCTCAATTTTTAAAGCGGTTCGATAAAAAAGAAATATGTCCCGTACAATCAAGCTGAAAAAAGGTTTTAACCTAAATCTTGTTGGGAAGGCTGAAAGCAAAATCAAAGAGATTAGCCAACCTGATACTTTCGCAATAAAGCCCTCCGATTTTATTGGAGTTTCCCGTCCAAAACTCATCGTAAAGGAAGGTGATAATGTAAAAGCAGGATCTCCCGTATTTTACGAGCGAGGAATTGAGGATACCCTTTTTACGTCGCCCGTAAGCGGTGAAGTAGTAGAAATAAAAAGGGGAGAAAAGCGAAAAGTTCTTGAGATCAAAATACTTGCAGACAAGGAAGTAGAATTTGAGTCCTTTACGAAGTATTCAACGTCGGATATTGCTAACCTCAGCTCGGAGGATGCCATCAAACAGTTGAAAGCGTCGGGAGCTTGGACACAATTCATCCAACGACCGTATGGAATTGTGGCGAATCTGGAAGACCGCCCGAAGGCTATCTTCATTTCGGGATTTGATACCAGTCCCTTAGCGCCAGACTATGCATATCTTCTACAAGGGGAAGAGCAGAATTTTCAGTCAGGTCTTGAGGTAGTAAAGAAATTGACTTCTGGCACGGTACATCTAAATATTGATGGAAGCGCGGAAGTTTCTCAGGTGTTTTCAAAAGCAAATGGTGTTCAACTTAATACCTTTTCAGGACCTCATCCAGCAGGAAACGTAGGGATTCAGATACATCATTTGGACCCCATCAATAAGGGAGATGTGGTGTGGACCATTGATCCGGTGGGCGTAGCCCAAGTTGGTAAATTGTTTTTGGAAGGAAAATATGATACATCGAGACTGGTAGCATTGACAGGATCTCAGGTTAACGATAAAGCATATGTCAAGACGTACTCAGGGGCTTGTTTAGATAAATTGCTAGCAGATAATGTTTCTGGGGATAACAATCGCTTCATTTCTGGGAATGTGCTGACAGGACAGGGAGTCGGCCTGACGGGATATCTTGGACATTATCATCATCAGATCACGGTTATTCCTGAAGGGAACGAAGAGGAATTTTTCGGCTGGATTAAGCCTACTTCCACTAAGTTGAGTTACCACAGAGCCTTTGGACTTCTTTCCTTTTTAAATGGTAAGAAAGAATTTACCGTGAACACCAATACCTATGGAGAACACAGGAATTTCGTGGTTACGGGAAGCTTTGAGGAGGTATTACCAATGGATGTTTTGCCCATGTATTTATTTAAGGCAATCATGGCCGAAGATTTTGAAGATATGGAAGCGTTGGGTATCTACGAATTGATTGAGGAGGACGTAGCCCTATGCGAGTTTATTGATGTCTCCAAAAATCCCATACAAGAGATATTGAGAGAAGGAATTGATTTAATGAAAGAAGGATAAGTGCTTATGAAGTTTCTGCAACAAAAGTTTGACCAACTCAAACCGCTTTTCGAAAAAGGAGGAAAATACGAAAAGTTCTACCCGATTTATGAAGGGCATAGGACGATCTTCTTCACGCCAGATGAAGTGACGCATGCAAATGGGACACAGATCAAGGACGGTGCCGATTTGAAGCGTGTGATGATGACGGTAATTATTTCCATGATCCCTTGCTTGATTTTCGGCATGTGGAACGTAGGACACCAGCATTTTCTAGCCACAGGTATTGAGGCAACCCTCATTGACAAATTTTTGATCGGTGCGCTAAAGGTGATACCGATCGTAGCTGTGTCTTATGCGGTTGGTTTGAGTATTGAGTTTACGTTCTGTGTTATTTACCAGCGGCCAGTGGAGGAAGGATTTCTTGTTTCGGGAATGCTCATACCGCTAGTGATGCCAGCTACGATACCGCTATGGCAAGTGGCATTGGCTACCGCTTTTGCTGTGATCATTGGAAAAGAAGTATTTGGGGGTACGGGGATGAATATTCTCAATGTCGCTTTGACAGCAAGGGTGTTCTTGTACTTTGCGTATCCTACTGAGATTTCTGGCGAAGTATGGACCTATTTAGGTGATGGTGCTACGGTGGACGGATACTCTGGCGCAACTTTATTGGCCATTGGTGCAGAAGCAGCAGGCAATGGAACAAACATGATGCAAGTTGCGACCTCCGTGAGTGCCTGGAACGCCGGCATGTTTGATTTCTGGAACCTTTTCCTCGGAATTATACCAGGAAGTATTGGAGAAACATCTGCCTTAATGTGTCTAATCGGGGCTGTTATATTGATTGGTACCGGCGTAGGAAGCTGGAAAATTATTTTGAGCGTTATTTTGGGTACCCTTTTCATGGGCACCATTTTTAACCTTGCAGCTGTAAACAGTTTTATGGAAATGCCAGCCCACTACCACTTGGTTATTGGAGGTCTGGCATTTGGAGCAGTGTTCATGGCAACAGATCCCGTAAGTGCATCCCACACCGAGCTTGGGAAGTGGATTTATGGATTTTTGATTGGTGTGATCACCGTACTGATCAGGGTAGTCAATCCGGCATACCCTGAGGGAATCATGCTGGCGATACTTTTCATGAATGTATTCGCTCCTTTGATTGATTTTTATGTAGTGGAGGCAAACAAAAAAAGAAGATTAAAACGTGCGACAGTCTAATTTATACGTGATTTTATTCGCTGTTGGAATAACAGTGGTATTTGGTGGTGCACTTTCCTTTGCATCTGTAGGGTTGAAACCCCTTCAGGACAAGCAAGTAGAAATTGACACTAAAAAGAAAATTCTTGGTGCGGTGATGGATATATCAGCCATTGAGGATCCCAATGAAATTCTTAGAATTTACAATGAGAAGGTATCCTCTATTGTAGTGGATCTCAATGGAAATCTTATTGAAAAGGACGACAAAGGGAATCCTATCATCGCAGAAAAAGTCAATATCCAGAAGAATTCAAAGCTGGATCCGGAAGTTCGACAACTGCCTGTTTTTATGTTCAGTGAAAACGGAAGTACAATTGATTCGTACATCTTCCCAACGTTCGGAGCAGGTCTTTGGGATTGGATTTCAGGATACATCGCGCTGGAGCAGGACCTTAATACGGTACTCGGAATTGCTTTCGACCACAAAGGAGAGACTCCAGGATTGGGAGCTCGAATTACCGAAGCTAACGTGCAACAACGTTATGTTGGAAAGAAAATATTTAGCGAGCAAGGAGAATTGGTAAGCATTAAGATGCTCAAGGGAGAAGGCAATACCGGACTTGACAATCACCAAGTGGACGGTATGTCAGGTGCTACCATCACAGGTAAAGGAGTGAACGCCATGCTCGAAAATTACTTGACCTACTATCAGGCATTTATTGACAAAACAAAATCTGAAAAAACAGCTAGTTTATGAGTACAGATGTTGCAGAAGTATCTCAAGAGGTCGTAGCTCAGCCAAAAGAAGCGGCTGAACCATTGTTCTCGAAAAGAAGGAAAAGAATTGTTTCAGATCCACTGAATGATGATAACCCAATTACCATTCAGGTTTTGGGTATCTGCTCTGCACTTGCAGTGACGGTTCAGTTTAAGCCTACCATGATTATGTCGATTGCGGTAGTATTCGTGATCGTTTTTTCTAACCTCATCACTTCATTGATGCGTAAGTTGATTCCTAATCGAATACGGATCATCGTTCAACTGGCAATAATTGCTACATTGGTAACATTGGTAAGTGAGGTTCTTAAGGCTTACAGCTATGACATGTACAAAGTACTTGGTGCATACGTAGGGCTGATCATCACGAACTGTATTGTAATGGGAAGGTTAGAAGCCTTTGCCATGGCCAATAAGCCGTATGATTCTATTCTCGATGGATTTGGAAGTGGGTTCGGATATGCCTGGATTATATTGGTTGTCGCATTTTTCCGTGAGTTGCTTGGAGGAGGAACCATGTTTGTGGGCACACCACTTGAGGTAGATGTCTACGGTGCGATCGGAGGTCTGTTTGGTACCACTCTGCAAACGAACGGGCTTTTTGTTGATTCTATCGGTGCCTTTGTTATTCTAGGTATTATTATCTGGATTCAAAGAACCAAGAATGGTTACGTAGAACACTAAAAACAAAGAAACAAAGACAGATGGAAGCAATAAACATAGCAATAAAGGGAATATTCATTGACAACATGGTGTTCGCCTACTTCTTGGGAATGTGTTCTTTCTTGGCAGTTTCTAAGAAAGTTAAGACTGCCTTCGGACTAGGGATGGCTGTGATCTTTGTATTGACGATCACCGTGCCAATTAACTGGTTGATTCAAGAGAAGGTACTTAAAGAGGGCTCCTTGGCCTGGCTTGGTTCTGACTATGCAACTGTAGACCTTACATTTCTCCAGTTCATTATCTTCATTGCCGTCATCGCTGCAATGGTGCAATTGGTAGAGATGATAATTGAAAAGTTTTCTCCGTCACTATACGGTTCGTTGGGGATCTTTCTGCCACTAATCGCAGTGAATTGCGCAATCCTTGGATCATCACTATTTATGGTGCAGCGTGATTACACGATGGTTGAAGCTACTGCCTTTGGATTTGGTTCAGGCACCGGTTTCTTTCTGGCCATCATTGCATTGGCCGCCATACGGGAGCGCTTGAAGTATTCGCATGTACCAAATGGTTTAAAGGGACTAGGGATAACCATGCTCATTACCGGGCTAATGGGACTAGCCTTTAAATCGTTTATTGGCATTGCGCTGTAAAAGCAAAGGATTTTAGAATATCAAGGGCACATTGATTTGTGCCCTTTTTTTTTGTGGTTTTGGGGGATTTGTGCAATAAATTAGCCAAATAGTTAAATTAAACTCAAATAATATGAAAAAGACATTACTGTTGCTTTGTGTCCTTACCATGACGGGATTTGCATATGGACAAGCTAAGGTTGAATTTGGACTGAAGGCAGGTGCGAATTTTGCAAACCCCGAGATAGAAAATGTGAACTCTGAATCCATCACTTCTTTTCATGGAGGTGCTTTTTTTCTTGTCAAAATAGCCAATATCGGAATCCAGCCGGAGGTCCTTTACTCCAGTCAAGGATCACAGGTAAGTGGTGCAGCTGACATCAATTTGGATTACATCAACATCCCGGTGATGGCAAAATTTTATCTCCCTCTTGGAATTAACTTTCAGCTTGGTCCCCAGTTTGGTATCCTATCCGATAATCTACAGGATTTGGATGGAGATGGTGCAAAAGAAGAGCTGAAGGGATCTGACTTAAGTGCTGTACTCGGCGCGGGTGTTGATTTGCCCTTTGGCCTGAAGGTAGATGCAAGATACGTGTTGGGTTTGTCAGACATCAACGATGATGTGAACTACCAAGGAGAGGTGAAGAACAGGATGTTTCAAGTATCCTTAGGCTACCGGTTGTTTAAACTCGGTAGATAATACAGACGAAAGAGTATTGAATTCCAAAGTGCCTTGCTAACCACAAGGCCTTTTGTTATGCCTACTATTTATACCTACCTTTTCTTACCAAATCCAAGCAAGGAACCAGTTCGATGATTTCATTCTTCCCAACGAATTCCACCATTCTGAAACGCTGTGGCCTCTTTCTTTTAATAGGATTTGCGCTGCTTGCGAAGTTGATGGCACAAGTACCGGGAGAGTTCTACTACAGTGGAGAAGAAACCGTGGCTTTGAAAGGGAAATGGAAGTTCATCCCCAATGAATTCGCAACTTTAACTCAAATTTTGGATGATACGGCAAAGATCTATGTAGACGTTCCTGGAGACTGGCACCATGTGTCTTGGAATGATCAAGTCATGGGTAGAAAAGGCTTTGGGACCTATTATGCCAAAATACAACTTGAACCCGATAGTGATCTTACGGGTTTAGCGTTGAAACTCCCGGAAGTGGGAATTGCCTATTCTGTATACCTGGATGATCAGTTCATTGGCTCACTTGGGGTCCCGAGCACGGATCCTGCCAATGAAAAACCCAGAATCGATCCGCAAATCATTGAGCTTCCGGATCTGAAGGGCGAAGTAGCGTATTTACGTATCCATATCAGCAACCATCAATACACGTATGGAGGAATGTATTATCCTCCGTTGCTAGGAAAGGAACAAAGCATCCGGATAGAAAAAGAGCGATACAATACCATTAAACTGCTCATTCTTGGAACGGTTATCATTCTGGGGCTTTATATGTTGTATGTATACATTAGGCTGAGAAGAGAGAAATTTAGATTGTACTTTGCCCTAATCTGCCTTGTCTTACTAACGCATACGCTCACAACCGGAGATATGCCGCTCCTGGATATTTTTCCAAGCCTTCCTTGGGTAATTTTGAAAAAGACGGCGTTCATATCATTCTTCTTGATTGCGGCTTCAAATGGATTGTTTTTAATGCATCTCTTTCCAAAGTATTTTAAGGAGCAGATTGTCTATGGAGTTTCCATCGCGTCTTTGATTACGGTAATTTTTACCCTAATCGCGCCGGTAGGAATAGGTGCATTATTGGTATCGCCGTTCCAGCTTTTCACGATCATAACAGGATTGTATTTTTTTGAGCGACTGACTCGAGCAACGTACGACAACATTGAGGGATCGAGATTGCTGTTAATTGGATATACCCTGGCCTTTTTTGCGGGCATCAATGACATTCTCACCGCCTCTTACATATTGAGTACACCTCAGATGGCTCATTTCGGGATGTTTGCTTACATCTTATTCCTTACAATGATTATGGCAATGAGGTATGTAAATGCCTTGAAAAAGAATGAAAATGAAGCCGAGTCACTTTTGCTCTCCAACGAATACCTGGAAAAAAATATCCAGGATAGGACACGGAAATTGGAAGTTAAAAATCAGTTGATCGACGCAAAGAATCGGGAGCTTCAAAAAGCGCTAAAAGAGCAGGAAGATTTAATGGCAGTTGTGGCACATGATCTGAAAGCCCCATTTAATCAGATTCAGGAGCTAACGGAACTGCTAAAGGATAAAGCAAAATTGAAGAAGGAACATGCTTCGTATGTTGAAATGATTCTGAAGGTCACTGCTAATGCAAGAAGAGTAATTGAAAATTTAGTCTTTCTACGGAGCTATCAAGATAGCGCTAAACAGTTGGAATTTAAAGCTTTTGATCCTGCCGCCTTTTTTGAAGGAAAGGTGGCCGCCTTTCAGAGTGAGGCCGCAAAAAAGGGGATTAGTATTGAGCATGGTCAGTCCATTAAAGCAGGGTTGATGACCAGCGATGAATCTGCCTTGGATCGAATAATTGACAATTTGCTCTCTAATGCCATAAAGTTCTCTCCTTTAAATGGCAAGGTTGCCTTTGAAATGCTGGAGGAAAAAAATGATATGGTGTTCAGAGTGAAAGACTATGGAGAGGGTTTTAGTCCAGAAGACAAGAAAAAGGCCTTCACAAAGTTTCAGAAGCTCTCTACGAAACCAACAGCTGGAGAGCTGTCTACTGGGTTAGGCCTTAGCATAGTGAAAGCCTTAGTAGAGAGGCTCGGAGGCACCGTGAAGCTTTTTAGTGAAAAAGGTAAAGGAGCAGAGTTTATTGTTCGATTACCAAAGGTGACCAAAGAAAACGCAGTCTCGGTTTAGTTATCGATCGTTTAAGCTCCAATCGTATTCCCCAAAGCTGAGATCGTAATTTTCATTGACCTTAGTGGTTCTGTATAAATTAATGTAGTCAATGAGGGTTTCGGAGACGGTCAGAAATTGTGCTTGATACCAGTCGAAAATTTTACTCACCTGGACCGTCCGGTTCGCTTCGTCCACATAGACGTAATTGGCCAGCCCCGTTATTTGCTTTGCCCGAAAAGCCAATTGTTCTTCTAGCTTTTCCGGTGTAAATGCCTCTTCGAATAAGTACGGACATCCTTTAGCAGCACATGCCAGTGCAAAATGAATCCTTGGGTCAACATCCTCTTTCAATAGTTTCTCAAATTCGATTTGGTCGAGTGTCAAATCCTCACCTGCAATGGAAAACTTCACTACTTTGAAGAAGCCATCAACATCCATTGGGCTTTTGATGGGATAATTTTGAACGACTTGATGGATCACCAAAATGTTGTATGCATTGATATAAAACGCTTTTCGGTGTGTGTCGGACGTATCTGAGATAGGGTAGGAAGCAATTTTCTGCACGATAGCATTGAGTTGAGCTGGATTTTCTTTTAGGGCTCTGTAGTCTACTGCTCCAAAAACAGCGTGGTTCTTTAAGAAGGTATCAAAATCTTCGAATATCGATTGGGAATGGACCAGCCCCGGTGTACAAAGAAGGAGGAATATCAGCTGTTTCATATGATAAGTTAGCCATAAAAATGATAGCGTTCTTTAGGTCAAGTGACATCTGTAGGACAAAATTCCATTTTATATAACTATAAAAATAGTTGTATAATTATTATTATAGTTATAGTATTGCCTTATGAAGGATTTGACCAAAGCAGAGGAACAGCTAATGCAGTATCTCTGGAATTTAGAAAAAGCTTACCTCAAGGATATTGTGGAGCAATATCCCGCACCCGCCCCGGCCTATACCACAATTTCCACGGTGGTGAATGTGCTGGTAAAAAAGGGATTCATCGGTTTCGAAACGCATGGAAAATCTCGACAGTACTATCCGGAGCTCACTAAAGAAAAATATACACGGCAGTCAATGAATGGACTGATGAGCAGTTTCTTTGATAACTCCGCCAAGAAATTTGCTTCCTTCTTCACATCAAATGAAGATCTGTCGATGGATGAGTTACAAGAAATAAGAAAATTGATTGACGACCAAATAGCACAACGAAAGTCATGAACGAATTGATTCTGTATCTCATCAAGGTCATCATTATTCAGGGTATTTTCTTCAGCATGTATTGGCTGTTCTTCCGAAAGTCTACGTGGCATGCTGTGAACAGGGCATTGCTACTGCTATCCATTGCATTGTCTTTTGTCATCCCATTCTTAGAATTACCCATTATTGACGGTGCTGGCGTTTCGGAGGCAGTTCCAGAGAACGTGGTCATAAATTGGTTTTCCTCCGTTCCAATGGAAACAACCTATTTGGTGGAACCAATAACCCAGCAGGATGGATTTTCATATGTTTGGCTACTTCCTTGGTTGTATGGAGGTATTTCATTCCTCCTTATAGTCAGATCCTTTGTATATCTATTGACCTTACGGAAATTGAAAGGGCAGTCGGAGTCTATTCCGCAGAGAGGATATACACTTTATAAGATTTCACATTCGCGTCCATTTAGCTTTCTAAAAGATGTGTTTATGCCCAGATCGTTGTTTGGATCCAACGCGTTTAGACAAGTGCTGGAACATGAATGTGTGCATGTAAGTCGATATCATTCGGTTGATCGACTTGTTTTGGATTTTGTTGTTTCACTGTTTTGGTTCAATCCCTTCATTTATTGCTACCGAAGTGCACTCATCGAAATCCATGAATACGAAGCAGACGCTGGTGTGTTAAAAACCTATCAAGATCCGGTCCTGTACCAGGAAATCTTGTTCTCTCAGCTGCAATCTGCACATGGTTCTGGTTTGGTGAGTCATTTCAATTTTCAAATGATCAAAAAACGAATTGTAATGATGAACAAACAAAAGAAAAGGAC
>CAZQJU010000008.1:0-65032 GCA_964593185.1 uncultured Roseivirgaceae bacterium | reverse complement strand
CAAGCATTTTACGAATGGTCAAAGAATACCAGTCAAACAGATGATGTTTGCCTGGTATTCTTTGACCATTCGTAAAATGCTTGCTCGATCAGATCTCGTTGATCAGAAATCGGGTGAGAGCAAGTCTCTTCCAAAAGTTTATTGAAGTTCCTGGACAAGAACTTCTTATCATCCGGGCCACCAAATTGATCCTGAAATCCATCAGAAGATAGGAAAATCCGATCTTTTGGGTCTAATTGAATGGAAGTTTTGGTCAGCGATGCATGTACTTCCTGTTCATCGCCTTCCATGCCGCCAACCATTTGTCGGGGGCTTTTGTGTATTTCCAACTTGTTGGTATTGTGCTTTACCACCCGAAGCGGAATTCCAGCACCTGCAAAGTCCATTTTCAACGTATCCATGTCGATCACGCAGATGCCGATCTCCATTCCATCTCGATTGGACTCTTTGTCGTCGTTTTGAAGCTCAAACTTGATCACCTTATCCAATCGAGAAACAATTTTCTTTGGGTCTGTATAGTTCTGATAGTACACAATGTTGGTAAGCTGATTACTTCCCATAATGGACATAATGGCACCAGGTACGCCATGTCCGGTACAGTCTCCACACGCGATAATCATCAACTCTCGATTTCCTTTCCGTACTTTCTCAAACCAGTAGAAATCTCCCCCAATGATGTCTTTGGGTTGATACATGACGAACGATTGCGGAAACACATTTTGCATCGTGTTGATGGGAGGTAGGGTAGAACGCTGAATCCGCTCTGCGTAGCTTATACTGTCCCGTATCTGGGAAGACACAAATTCCAGCTGATCCTTCTGAATCTCAATTTGACTTTTCTGTTCGTGCAGCTTTTTATTGGAGGCTCTTTGCTCACGAAGTTGCCTCGCCAAACTTTTGGAGGTTGCTGACAATTGCTCCGCAAGCTTACCAATTTCATCGTTCGAGATCGGAAGTTCTGCATTTAAGTTTCCTTTTCTAAGCTCCTCGGCAGCTTTGCTTAGTCGGACGATTGGTTTTACAAAAAAGTTGGCCGCAATCAAGGCAAAAACAATGGAAATCAGAATCACGGGCAGAACGGCAAACAAGATTTGCTGTCGAATGTCACTCAAAGGTTGCAAGGCATCCTCTTTGGGTATACTAAGGATCAGCTTCCAGTCATTTCCACTAAAGGTCAGATAACCGGTCTCTTGCGAGACGAAATAAAAGGTATCTTCCGTTTCCTCAAAGGTCACTCCAGGTTCGTTAATGTTGGCGACTAAAGCGTAATCTTTGTACGTAGCACTAAGCACGGCGGAAGGGTCGGTATTAGAATAAAGAATGGTCCCTTCGTTGTCTACCAGGTGAATATCCATTGTCCTTGTACTGTCCGAACCCAGGGAATATTCATCTACCACATTGATTAACTCATTCACCGGAATGCGCCCAACCAGAACCCCCGTATATCGATTGTTGTCATTTCTTATCTTGGAAGCGAATTGCAGCATGGCGCGACCGATGGATTCAGATTTAGAAACGTCCATGGCGTAATCCTCACCGGATGCCAGTTTCCTCCAGTAAATGGAATTCGTATGCCGTTTGCCGATGGAGAGACGTTTGCTGTCTGCGACTCTTACCCGAATGGTATCAAACAGGGAGAACGAATAATAAAGGTCGTTGAGACCTTCCAGCTCCTGTAGTCTGCCAACAAGTTCCTCGCGATTGGTTCGTAGATTTTTGTAGTAGGGGTTCTTGGCCGCCATCTGGATATCATTCAGCCTTGAATACATGAACCTTCCGATATCTGAGCTTATACCGGCCGCTTGTTGGGATGTGGTGGCGATGATCTCCTCCTGTAGGGTACGCTTCACTTGTCTATCAGCCAGCAGTGATAGTACGCCTGCTGTGAAGAGCACTAGAAACAAACAAAGGATTGTAAGCTTGGCGTATATGTTCATAGGATACAGCGCCTAAAGTAGGCAAAAATAATCTTATTACGGTCTTATTCAACGTTTTATACCGTGCAAGACAAATCTATCAATAAGACGCTAATTCTAGCTCCATAAAACCTATATTCGCATGATAAATCACCTTAACTTCATATGAAGTATTTCTTATCGGTATTGTTTTCTGCCGTCCTGATTACAGGATTTAGTCAGCAGATGACGGTGTATAAGAGTAAATACAGCGTCGATGAAACCGTGGATCAGATTGTGGCTACTATTAATCAAAAGAAGCTGGTCCATTTTGAAACGGTTAATCATGATCAGGTTGCTGCCGAATACGGAGTTACCATTCCACCCACACGTATCATTTTGTTTGAAGACCCCAACCTCATGATCGAGCTGGTTTCATGTCGGCAGACCACTGCCTTGGACCTGCCGATGAAGATCTTGGTATGGGAAGAAAACAGTGATGTCTACATTGGTTTTTTCGATCCTAAAGTGATGAAGAAGCGTTTCATGCTGCAACAGTGTGATGACATTATTTCAAGCATGTCACGCCTAAAAGTTCGAATTGTCAACGAAGTAATTAAGGAAGGCTGATAGGAATGCTCCAAGCTGTGTATTCCCATTCAAATCTCAATTCCTCATTTTCGATATACAGGCGCATGCGCTCTTTTGGGACTTCCAGGAGCTTAACATCAACAGAGGTTCGCAAAACATCCAAGGATTCCTGATAATCAAACTCACCCCACTGATCCCAATTCTTGTTGATGATGAAGGTCCACTCCTTATCTGCAGGAATGGTGAAAATTGAATAGGTGCCGGAGTCTATCAAGGTATTGGCAATGACCACGTCATGGTCAAAGTAGATGGAAGTAGCCTTGTTGGCACCAGTTCGCCACAACTCTCCAAAGGGCTCCAGGAAATCTTCACCCGTTCCAAATATCTGTCGTTCTCGCACCGCTGGGCTGCTAAACGTCACCTCAACGTTTCCAGTACCGATTTCCCCATATTCGGTTCTGAGGGGAGAAGGTCTGTTTTGGGGGTTTGTTGTACAAGAACAGAGCAAAATAACGGGCCATAAAAGGAGGGGTGCCGTTGATTTTGTACGCAAAAGTGTACGAAATTGAATTCTCTTTGTCATAGGTATTTTCGATAACGTACTGGAAAATAGTAAGTTATGAACTTAGGTATATTATTTGATCAATAGATTCTAAAAATAGATTAATATGGGAATAATTGGCATTGAAATACCAGAAATCAATGAAGAACAAGACATTGAGGTAGAAGTTCGTGTAAACGGCATCAAAAAACAATATCAATACAGAGTTGAGATTTTTCACTGGGACGACTGCCCTTATCCAACTGAAGACCGTGTCGAATGCATCCGGCAATTGGTCAACGGGTATGACAAAAAGTGGGACCTTGCTCACCTGGGACTGCCAACAGACGATTACATTCCAATCACTTTTAGGAAGCGACGCTAGAAGGGTAGATCGTCATCACCTGAGAAATCTTCCTTCATCCATTCTTGGGTTGGAGGAGGAGCCTCATCTGAAGAAGTAGCCGCCTTTTTGTCAATTCTCCATGCCTGGAGACTATTGAAGTATTTTACTTCGCCCTTGGGGTCGGTCCATTTCCGTCCTTTTAAGTTGAAGCTTACCGTTACATCATCTCCTACATTGATGGCGTCTAACTGTTCGCAATTGCTTTGGATCAACTCAAACTTTAAGAATTCCGGATATTGTGGATTCTCTGCATATTCCAGGATGAATTCCCTTTTCTTGAATGTTTCTTTGATCGTCTGAGTGTCAAACTTCTCTTGTACTTTTCCTTCTACTGTCATATTTCTAAACTATTCCTCAAATTTGTGAGTTCTAAAGGCAATGACAAAGTCAAAGAAATATTTCTTGATTGGTGCTATCATATTTTTTGTGATTATGGTCTTATTAGCGGTGGATATGAACCGCAGAACAATTGCACCCTGGGAAAAAGATAAAGCTGAAGTAAATGAATAACAATAAGGTAGATATTTCACAGATAGACCTTGAAAAAGACAAGGACAAAATCACGGATCTACCAGGACTGATAGAATATGCCCATCATGCTGGAAGTGCTATCATCAAGCCTGAAGACAAGGGGCGTATTAGGGGTACTGCCGTTTCAGCAATGCACGATCAAACAGATCGACAGTTTAGGCAACTATATGAGCAAATGGAAACCTTGATCGATCAGGCGAAGTACCTTAAGAAGCGGGTAGAAGTTTCCGAGCGAATTTATCAAGCGACTGTACCTTTCCAACCCGTCATTGGTAAGATCTATCATTTGTACCAAAAGAAGGATGGGACAGATGTTTTGTCAATGGTTTCCCCTGAAGAGTGGGGAAGGTCTTTTCCGTATGAGTTTTACGAGGCAGAGGTACGGTTAATGTCGGACCATACCTGGGAGGTCGTCAAAACCGATCGGGAAGATTTCAAATACTAGTTGCTGCGGAAGGATTGTCCTTTTTCAGGGTATACAGAATACTCCTGGCATCCGTTTCTTTTCCTCCAATCTTTAACGAGACCCGGTCGTAAATGAAAACAGGCTTCACTTCAAAGCTCAGGTTTGTACTTTCCCCAATGGTCAACGCGATTACTCCGTGATCAATCAGTAGATCTATCTCTGCTGAATTGGCTTGGGAGTTCCAGGGATGAGAAACCAGTTCACCTGGTTGGGCGCGACTTGCCTGCGTTTTGTCAACTTGAATGAGTTTATCTGATAAGACAATCCTGACCATCTCTCCTTGCTCATTGAAAAGGGTTAGCTCAGCTTCTTTGTCGATATCCTCGATCTTGAATTGAAATCGGGAAGCGTCCTGTCCTCTTAGGCTAGAAAGCTTGCTACGCCTTTTCGTAACGGCCAAGTTGGCCAAAGATTCGTACTTTTCGATACGCAATTGGCTATTCTGTGCTAGCGACAACTGGCTAGGCAATGATAAAAGTCGATTTCCAATATTCGTCAAGAATACAAGCTTATCAGCTGTAAGTGGATGCACAGCCGGGTGTCCCGGATTAATCTGCATCGTTCGAAAGGGTTCGATCATTTGAAAATTCTGATCCAACTTGATTGACATGATAGCACCACCGGAAAGTAACAAGGTCCAGGTTTGGTCAAGCCGGCATAAGGAGGCAGTGGTTACTTTGGCTTGCAGGGTGATATCTGTCTCATATTTCCAGTCGGTCAGGTTTTTGGAAGTGAGGAAGGTTGTCGTGTTTGCATCTGCCACTGACATGATCCATTGATCCGATTGTAAATCGCGTGTGACTTTTGGGTTTCCAAAGACGTTGGGAGGTATTCTAATGTTGCCTGATTCCCATGAAGTTCCATTATTACGTGAAAAGCGCATCTCGATATCCTTGGATCTTGCATAAATGGCGATCAATGCCGGTGTGCTTGCATCTCCCAATCCCGAAGTATTGTTTTCGTCCTTCACGATTTCCCCAATGCTGTTGCCGGGAATGTCAATTTGCATGCTTTCTTGCCAGTGAATTAAATCCGAACTTGAGATACGATGCCAGGAGTTTTCGTCAGCATAATATAGCGCATACCCATCTTCCTCGCTGGTCAGGCTCATGGGCTTGAAGTCGTCTTCCACCGTAAAGTGGATTCCGCTATTGGGGGGTGTGACAGGTTCCTCCCTTGGGGAAGAACAGGTAATCAAAACGATCGCAAGAGCGCTGAAAAGAAACAGATTTTTCATTGATTCAAAGTTATCCAATGGTCTGCAATTGCTTGAACTTTACTTTGGGTTACCCTTATTTTGCAAACAAAACACTTGCAGATGAATAAAACACTTTTGATTCTAACGGCCGTGAGCGTACTTGGCGCCTGTTCTACCAATTCGACAGATGAAACGGATGGATTGTCATCTCAAATTCCTCCGTCCGCCATTGTGCAGGATTACCTATCAGTGGAGGGATTACAACGGGCAACTGTTAAGATGGGAGAGACCACGACAATGGAGGGCGACTTTTTAGACGGGTTGCATCATGGATCATGGACCGTGTACAATTCTGATGGCAAAGTGACCTCAATTACCACCTATTTGAGAGGAAAGAAGCAAGGAGTGGAGCTGCTTTTTGATAATACTGGATATGTTGAGCAAAAAGCATATTACAATCAGGATATGTTGGATGGTGAGCTACTGGTGTACAAAAGGCGGAACATTGTAGAACGTAGAAGCTATTCCAGCGGCCAACTCAGTGGCAGGCAAGTGAAATACTATGCGGACGGCACCACCATGGAAGAATCTACCTATGTAAATGGTAAAATCAATGGCGTTGCTCGATGGTACGATGCGGAAGGTAACCTTAAAATTGAGTACAACTATCGAATGGGAGAACTACTTACTGAGGATTGATCCGTTCGTTAAGAACCCGAATCATCACTGGATGTGTCTTTGCTGAAAAAGAACGTAGTCTTACAGCCCGTAGTGGCGTCAGTCATACTTATGTCAAGCGTAGCAGAAGTATTCCCTTCCACAGTGTAAGTAGTGCACTCCGTCTCGCCTTCTTCGTCCATGCATAACGTAAGTACCGTGAAATCTCCGGTATAGGTTCCGTTTTCTACCAGTGTACCTTGCTGATAGGTATACGAGCCGTCGCCATTAAGTGTAAGTCGATAGCATGTAGAGGCATTGCAACGCAAGGAAAATGTCTGAGCAGCGGTTGGGTCATTGTCACAAAGTGTAACATCACGAAAATCACCAATCCATACGCCGATGAGTGCTGCCCCCTGGTCATCATCATCGCACCCTGCTAAAACCAGAAAAAGAAGGGATACAACAAATATTTTTTTCATAATCATAAAATTAATTCAATTTCCTCGTCATATAATTGCTCTTCTATGAATGGCCTTGCATTTTCGAGCATGAGGGTTGGTAAGCGGTATAGACTTATCAATTATGGGGAAAAGACAGAATTTGTCTTGAAGGAAGTATTCGCCCGAGACGAATACAAACTTGTAGATATCCATTCGCTAGAGGAATTCTACCTAAGTGAACTGATAAAATATGGGAAAGGAGAAGATTTTGAGCTACGTGAAATCTATTGACAGGTTTTTGTTGTGAAACGTGTGCTTCTACTTTGTGGCGGTCAATCACCCGAGCATGAGATCTCACTGCGATCCTGCAAAAATGTGTTGAATGCGATCAATCGATCCAAGTATGAGGTGACGGTCGTAGGCATCTCGCAAGACGGTCATTGGGTTCTACTGGATGAAACGGAGTTGCCTTCAAGAATTGACCAGCATGAACCCGCCATAACAGTCAAACCCGGAGAGAAGACCCCTTTCTGGTCCGAAGGAAAGACTTTAGGTTCCTTTGACGTCATATTCCCTGTCTTACATGGCCCTAATGGAGAAGACGGTACCGTGCAAGGAATGATGCAGCTTTTGGGAATTCCCTTTGTGGGCTGCGGGGTATTGTCCTCAGCTATATCCATGGACAAAGACACGAGTAAACGGCTTCTTAAAGCTGCAGATGTTGGGGTGGCAGAGTGGGTGTGCCTGACCGATACGGGAGCTATTCCTTCCTTTGATGAAATCAAGCAACAGCTATCTTCCACCGTATTTGTAAAACCTTCTAACATGGGTTCCTCCGTCGGGGTACATCGTGTAACAAATGAAGAGGAATGGGAGCGGGCAGTGGAAGACGCTTTCAAGTATGATGCTCGGGTTCTCGTTGAAGTAGGTGTAGTTGGACGTGAGTTGGAATGTGCTGTTTTGGGGAATCAGTCTCCAAAAGCAAGCGGTGTTGGTGAGGTAAGTGCAGGTGAGTTCTACTCTTACGAAGAAAAATATGAAGACACTTCCACGACCGAGCTTAGTATCCCTGCTAATGTGACTGCTGAAGAGCTCGAAAGGTTAAAAGTCACTGCCGTAAAAGCCTATCAAGTTTTACACTGTGAGGGTTTGACGCGCGTGGATATGTTTTTGACTCCTGAGGGTGAAATTATTGTAAATGAAGTCAATACCATGCCTGGTTTCACGAGCATTAGCATGTATCCAAAACTGTGGGAGCACGAAGGAATCCCTTATGCCGATTTGATTGATGAACTGATATCGCTTGCGCTACAGAAGTAACTTTAGATGAAGTGGCTTGACCTTTTAAGTGCAGCTTCGAGGGCTTTAAATTCTTTCTCTTTTTTCCCGCTGTCCCAATGGTGATATGCAGCCATTTCTTTTCCTACATGCTCTTTGAGCTTTTCTATGCTTCGTATATTGAAGTAGAGCCTTCCGGTTCGACGTTCGAAAAAATCTAGTAGGGTAAAGGTCGATTCATGTTGCAGGGCAAAAGACAATTCAGACAGGCCTAACCGGACCTCAGCATCTTCTTCTTCTCTATTTTGGAAGAGTGCGATGATTTCATCTGTCTGCTTACCATAGTTGCTTACGAGATAGTTAGCTAAATGCCCTAATCCACTTGTATCAAGCTGACGTTCAATTGTTTCAGTGTAGCGATCAACTTCCTTACTTCCATCAAAAGGACCGCCTGCGAGCACAATTTGATGAGTAATACATGGTGTTAGCTCGTTCCCTACAGATGCTTCCTTTTTTGCGATACGGTTAACAATTCGCTCCGCCATCTTGCGATAGCCTGTCAGCTTTCCTCCTGCAATGGAAAGAAGTCCGGAGTCGGACTCGAATATTTCATCTTTGCGAGATACTTCAGATGCAGATTTACCTTCCTCTTCGATGAGCGGTCGCAGTCCAACCCAGGTGGACTCTACATCTTCGATCCCGATCACGGATTTGGGAAAGATGTGATTCGCACCATCTACCAAGTATTGAACATCTTCTTTCGTAACCATCAACTCATCCAGATCTCCGGTATAGTTCGTATCCGTGGTCCCAACGTAGGTCGTGCGATCTCTGGGAATGGCAAAAAGCATACGCCCTTGCGGCTCATCAAAGTACACGGCATGTTTTATAGGGAGCTTTTCTCGTGGGACTACAATGTGAATACCCATGGTTGGTCGCAAGTGTTTACCTTTTACATCTTCGTCTTTTGAACGCACTTTGTCCACCCAGGGGCCTGTAGCATTGATAACGTAACGAGCTTTGCTTTGATATGCTGCCTTAGAAAGCTGATCTCTCCAGGTTACTCCGCAAATCTGCTCGTGATCGTCGTAAAGGAAGTCTGTGACTTTAGCGTAATTCAACACATCGGTTCCATACCTTGTAGCCGTCTTGAGCACCTCAATCGTCAGGCGAGCATCGTCTGTGCGGTATTCAGCATAGATCCCACCACCGTCTAAAATCTCTTCTTTGAGCAAAGGTTCTAGTCCAAGCGTTTCTTCTTTAGACATCATCTTGCGCTGATCAGCTTTTTCTACGCCTGCCAATACATCGTACACCATCAGGCCCAGAGAGGTAAGAATCTTTCCGTAGGTACCGTCTTTGATCAACGGAAGCAGCATTTTCTCGGATCTTACGAGGTGAGGGGCTAGCGAATGAACGACCGCACGTTCCATGCCCACCTCGCGAACCAATGCGATTTCGAATTGCTTTAAGTAACGCAGTCCACCGTGAATGAGTTTGGTGGACTTACTCGAGGTGCCCGAAGCGAAGTCTCGCTTTTCAAGCAAAAGCGTCTTCAGTCCCCTGGAACTGGCATCCAGCGCTATGCCAGCACCGGTGATTCCACCTCCTATGACGATTAGGTCGTAGTCCGTTTTTGCGATGCTGTCGAGCTGTGAAGTACGTTCATTGGATGCTTTCATGAATGCCAATTGAGTGTTCGAGATACGGCATCTTTCCATTTTTTGTACTTGGATGCGCGATCTTCTAAAGACATTTTAGGCTCAAATAGTTTGGAAGTTTTTCGGATTTTCTTCAAATCATCAAGTTCCCAGACTTTCGACTGCAGTCCCGCCAGGTAGGCAGCCCCCAATGCGGTCGACTCAAAGATCTCAGGACGATCTACAGGGATATCCAAAATATCGCTCTGGAATTGCATTAAGTAGTTGTTCATGGAAGCACCACCATCTACATTCAGGCTTTCCATTTTCACTTTCGTATCTTCTTGAATTGCTTCTACGATGTCTTTCGTCTGGTAGGCAATGGCTTGTAGCGCAGCCTTGACCAAGTGTTTACTTGCACTGTCTCTGGTAAGCCCAAAAATTGCACCACGGCTACTTGCATCCCAGTAGGGTACACCTAGCCCTGCAAAAGCAGGAACCACGATAACTTCGTCTTCTGTGGCACGCTGTGCGATTTTTTCTGTTTCGGAAGCATCTTGGATGATATTGAGTCCATCTCTAAGCCATTGCACCACGGCTCCTGCCACAAAGACACTGCCTTCAAATGCATAGGTAGGCTGTCCATCTGCGGAGCATGCTACGGTAGTAAGTAGTCCATTTTCAGACAATTTGGGTTCGTCGCCGATGTTCATTAGCAAAAAGCAACCGGTTCCATAGGTATTTTTAGCTTCGCCTTTTTCAAAGCAAGCCTGCCCAAACAGTGCAGACTGCTGGTCTCCTGCAACACCATGGATGGGCAGTGTCGCTCCGTTGAAATCAAAGTCCCCGAAATGAGAGGAGGAAGGCTGTACTTGTGGAAGCATGCTTTTCGGAATGTCCAAAAGCGTCAACAGTTCATCGTCCCAATCAAGTGTATTGATGTTGTAAATCAGTGTCCGGGAAGCGTTGGTCTGATCGGTCACGTGCCGACTGCCTTTCGTCATTTTCCAGATCAACCAGCTATCTATGGTACCTGCCAGCAACTCACCATTTTCGGCTTTGGTACGAGCTCCCTCAACGTTGTCCAATAGCCACTTGATTTTAGTGCCTGAGAAATACGCATCGATCACTAAACCGGTTTTTTGCTGCACTTTTTCCGCGTGTCCCTGGCTCTTTAAGGTTTCGCAAAAAGAAGCTGTGCGCTTATCCTGCCAGACAATTGCATTGTGAATGGGCTTACCCGTGTTTTTATCCCAAATCAGTACGGTCTCTCGTTGATTGGTGATGCCAACGGAGATGATCTCATCTGGACTTACTTGCTGATCTTTTAACAAGGTTTCAAAAACCTCCAGCTGTGAAGACCATATCTCTTCCGGGTCATGTTCCACCCAGCCAGGTGAAGGAAAGTGCTGTGTATACTCCTTCTGACTTACTCCGACAATCTCGGCACTCCTGTTAAACAAAATTGCCCTCGAGCTGGTCGTTCCTTGATCCAACGCAATGATGTATTTCATACTAGTAGATAATTAGAATGATGATTACAATGATCACCAGCACCACGCCTTGTGTTCGGTAGTTTTTATACCAGGGAAGTGCGCTTAGTTCTTTTGATTCATTTCGGTACTCGGCCATAGAGAATACGGCACTATTTTCTTCTTCCGTATCAGGCTTTGTTAGAGAGCCAATAACCATCGCTAAAGCTGAAATTAGGAAGTGGAACGTTGCCACGTACAGAAAATGAGGTTTCCACGATGCATCATTAAATACGATGGCAAAAATGGTGATGATGGATCCAATGACAATTCCCCAGTATGCTCCGGTCGTGTTTGCTCTGCGCCAAAAGAGTCCAATGGCAAATAGTGCGACGATGGGTGGGCAAAACCATGAAAGCGCCTGCTGTAAGTAATCCCAAAGCTTGTCAAAATGAACAATCTGTGGTGCCCAGACAGTGGCAATGACCATCACCACCAGGGTAACAACTCGACCGGACTTCATGAGCTCTCCCGTAGTTTTGTTGGGTCTGAACTTAGCGATGAAGTCCATCGTCACCAAGGTAGAAACCGAATTGAGTCCTGAATCGATGCTGGACATCAAGGCGGCGATAAAGCCTGCTAGCACAATACCCAAGATCCCTACCGGCAATAAATCGAATAGCATCGTCGGGTAGAGTTGATCTACATTTTGAACGTCAGGATAGATCACTCTGGCAAAGACACCCGGGAAAATCATGATAAATAGTATGGAGAGCTTTAAGAGACTCGCAAACATGGATCCCCATTGTCCTTCCAGCGTACTCTTGGATGCCAAGGTTCTTTGGGTAATGTATTGATTTGTCCCCCAGAAGTAAAACCCGATAATGAAGACACCAATGAGCCCGGGCCAGGGGAGTTCGGGGTCACTGGTTGATTTTATGATGTCGAAATGTGTGGGTTCCGTGATTTTGAGGACTTCAGACATCCCACCGGCTTCGTTGTAAGCATAGATGGTAATAAGTATACTTCCAAAGATTAGGATGATGGCTTGGATTGCATCCGTATACACTACCGCAGTAAGTCCTCCGGAGATGGTGTAAAGTCCCGCAATGATGGCCAATACCCCGATGATGAGCCATAGATCTAGCTGTGGAAAAATCAATTGCACCAAAACGCCTCCGGCATACAATGTTGCTGCGACGTCCACAATGACATTTAGAATGATGGCGATGGTAGAAGCATAAGCACGAACCGCATAATTGAACCTTCTTTCAAGAAACTCGGGAACTGTGTAGATCTTGTTCTTTAGGTAAAACGGAAGGAAAAAGACCGCGAACAGAATAAGGACAAGGACAGCCATCCACTCATAAGAGAAGACAGAGAACCCGGTGATGTAACCAGCACCTGTGAGCCCAACCAAGGAGTTGCTTGACATATTAGAAGCAAAAAGCGAGAAGCCGATAAATGGCCAGGTGAGATTACGACCGGCCAGGAAGTAGTCTTCTGCTCCTTCGTGCTTTCGTCCGATGTAAAATCCGAGTAGTACTACAGCTAGGAGGTAGCCAATGACTATGGAGAGATCAATGCCAGTAAGGGTAAATTGGTTCATGCGTTTATTGTTAGATTTTCAAAAGCCTACTAATCTATGCACAATGGGGGAAAAAGGCGAAGAAATGCTTAAAAATGACCTTGGTTGAAAATTAAGTCTAGCAATCAAAACTTTTTGTGCTGCTACGTGTTTACATAATTCACATTCATACAAGTTATGCGATATTGAAGCCCCGATCACCAGCGGGGTTTTTTATTTTCCAAAATCGTAAACAATGCCCAATTGACTTTCTTAATGGGCAAAGACCCAACTAAATTTGCAAGATGAAAAGAGGAGTAATAAGTGTACTATCAGGGCTTATAATATTTTTGTCTCTGGCACAGGAACCGAGGACGTATACCGACGAAGAGCTGGTTAGTTACGGCAAAGTGATGGTCTGGGTCGAAGCAGAAAAGGATCGAATGACCGGATTGTATAATGATTGGATTGCTCAGAATGAGTTTGTCGGTGCTCCACGGTTTTTGCAATTAAAGAGAAATCAGAATGACTCACTTAAGTTGCAAGCAATCAACGCGACTGAGGATGAAATTGCGGCGTTCAACGAAATTTCATCAGATTATGATTCGATGACCGCTGCCTTCAAAAGGCTTTTACTAGGAAAAATCAGAGAAGAAGTTGGTGCTGGTCTTTACAACGCCTTAAAAAACGACCTTCGGACCCGACCTGAAATAGAAGCTCGCTACAAAGACATTTTGCGGGGTTTGCCTGCCGAGCCATCTGCAGAAGCTATTGAAAATTAAGAGCGCTAACAATTTGCTTTTGCTCAAAGCTGCTTGATGCCACCTTCTTCAAAGGCAATTAGCTTTTTCTTGTATAGGATACCTACCGATCGTTTGAAGTTCTTTTTGCTCATCTGCAGCATGGATTGAATTTCTTCGGGATCACTTTTATCGTTGAGCGGTAGGAAACCATCTGTTTTCTCCAATTCCCTTAAGATCTGCGTTGCACCCTCTTCCAAGTTGGCAAGTCCTGCTCTTCGAAGGCTGATGTCCAGCTTTCCATCAGAGCGAATCTTCTTGACGTACCCACGAATCCGATCACCTTCAAGGACATCGTGAAACAAGTCATTTTCGTAAATCAACCCTTTGTATCCATTGTTCACAACCACATTCACGCCCAAATCGGTGGAGTCAGTGATGAGTAGATCTACTTCATCTCCTTCTTGCAATGCGATTTCCTCCTTGAAATGTTTGGCTACTTTCACCGTAGCAGCTACTCGGTCGGTCTTTTCATCCAGATAGATGTAAACCAGTACCCAATACCCCTTTTTTAGTTTTACTTTTTGTTCTTTGTAGGGAACGAGTAGGTCTTTGTCAATTCCCCATTCAAGAAACGCACCTACCTGATTGGTATCATTTACCTTGAGATAGGCGAATTGATTCACCGTGCCATGGGGCTTTTTTGTCGTACTAATGATCCTGCCTTCGGAATCACGGTAAACAAAAACCTTAAGCGTAGTACCTGGCCTGGTATCGTATGGAATGTACTTGGTAGGTAACAGGACATCTGTTTCGCCATCCGTAAGAAAAGCTCCCGGTGGTGTGATACGATCTACTTTCAGCGTGTGGTATTGCCCGATGTTCATAAGAGCGCAAAGTTAGCGTTGAAATTGGCTGTAAGAGAAACTTACTTTCTAGCAATAACGTTGACTTCGGTAAATTGGCTCTTGTGTCTGAATCTACGCTGTTTATACCCGATATCTCCGGCTTTACAAAATTTGTAAAGTCAACCGAACTTAGCCACAGTAAGCACATTATTGAAGAGCTGATTTCGATTATTGTCACACAAGGAAAAAAGTCCTTTGAAGTGGCGGAAGTGGAAGGTGATGCTGTTTTCTTATACAAGGAAACCAAGATGACACCTGAGGAACTGGTCGACAATGCAAAGCGCATTTACGTCGCTTTTCATAAACATCTTCGAAGCTATGAGCACAATAGACTTTGTGAGTGTGGTGCATGTACTTCTGCAATCGATCTAAAGCTAAAGTTCATCGTTCACTCAGGTGATATCAGCTTAGCGAACTACGGAACAGGTACATCAAAGCCTTTCGGAGATGCGGTCATTGTCGCGCACCGCTTGCTAAAAAATCAGGTTCCGATGCAAGAGTACATTCTTTTTACAGATCATTTTGTCAAGAAGTCGGAACTGGAATTGGATGGTGATGGGACACTCTTGGATGAATCACTTGGAGAAATCACTTTCAAGTACCTGAAAATTGATCATTGGAAAGCAGAGGCGCTCATCGATAAGAAGGAACTTCAAAGGGAAAAAGTAGACTTAGAGATTTCGATTAACGAGGACATTGATCTCGACGCGATTTCGCTTCATCGGTTTATCTCGCAGTTCAAGTATCGGCATTTATGGAATAAGGAAGCCGAAAGGGTAGAATACAACGAGGATGCAATCAATCAAATGGGAGCACAGCACTTCTGTGTCGTAAATGGAAAAGACTTGGTTTTTGATACCATCAAACCGGATTTCACGGAAGGTCTTTCCTACGGCGAGATTTTAAAGAATCCTGCGCCGCTTAAATACATGGAGTTAAACTTTTTGATCAGAGAGGCAGCTTCGAGAAGGTCGCACCTGAAGATGGTCATTAAGGCCAGTCTTAAATGGAAGGTCCAAAAATTGCTACTGCCAGTTTTGAAAAGAAAACTGAAAGGGCAGGCCTCAAAAACAGTGCAGTCACTGAAAGAGGCAATTCAGGAAGTACCTATTGCAGAATTGGCTGCCTAAACTAAATGGCCATCTCCGGAATATCTCCGTTGACGACCAACCTGCCGTCTGTAGCATTTTTTATTTCTTCCACTGATATACCGGGAGCTCGTTCCAAAAGTTTGAATCCATCAGCTGTTATGTCCATAACAGCCAGGTTTGTCACCACTTTTTTCACACATTGCACCCCGGTGATAGGCAGCGTACATTCCTTCAGTAGTTTCGATTCGCCCGCCCGGTTAGTGTGCATCATCGCAACAATGATATTTTCCGCAGAAGCAACCAAGTCCATGGCGCCACCCATGCCTTTCACCATTTTCCCAGGAATTTTCCAGTTTGCAATGTCTCCATTGTCAGCTACCTCCATGGCTCCAAGTACTGTAAGCTGCACGTGCTGGCCTCGAATCATGGCGAAGGAGGTAGCAGAATCAAAAATGGAAGCACCCGGAAGTGTTGTGACCGTCTGCTTACCGGCATTGATCAGATCCGCATCCACATCAGCTTCCTTTGGAAAAGGGCCCATGCCGAGCAGACCGTTCTCCGATTGGAATTCAACGTCAATACCACTAGGGATGTAGTTTGCAACCAAGGTAGGAATACCGATCCCAAGATTGACGTACCATCCGTTTCTTAGTTCCTGTGCAATACGCTTAGCGATACCATTTTTGTCTAACATGCCTACTTTGTTACGGTTCGTTGTTCAATTCGTTTTTCGTACGTAGCTCCTTGGAAAATACGCTGCACAAAGATTCCAGGGGTGTGGATGTGATTGGGATCCAACGTACCAGGCTCCACGAGTTCTTCTACTTCTGCGATGGTGATCTTTCCGGCCATGGCCATGGGCGGATTGAAGTTTCGGGCTGTCCCTTTATAGACCAGGTTGCCGGCTTTATCACCTTTCCAGGCCTTTACGATTGCAAAGTCAGCGGTTAACGCCGATTCGAGGATGTGGGGTTTACCGTCAAATTCTCTCACCTCTTTACCGGCAGCTATTTCGGTGCCATACCCTGCTGGGGTAAAGAAAGCGGGAATTCCGGCACCACCTGCTCTGCAGCGTTCAGCTAACGAACCCTGAGGAATTAGGTCTACCTCCAACTCACCACTAAGCATCTGGCGCTCAAACTCGGCATTTTCACCCACATAGGAGGAAATCATTTTTTTAATTTGTTTTTTCTGTAGCAGGAGACCCAGCCCAAAATCATCTACACCAGCATTATTAGAAATGCAAGTGAGACCCGTTATTGGTGTGGATGCAAGTGCGGCGATGCAGTTTTCCGGAATTCCGCATAATCCAAAGCCACCTAACATCAGCGTCATATCGTTGGTGATTCCATGGATGGCTTCTTGAGCGTCAGCTACTACTTTGTTGATCATGCGGTCAAGATAGCCAGTTGCTCCATATTTTAAAAACAGAGCTAGCTTCAAATAAGTTAATTGACGGCAGCAAGAAAGTGGTAGCCGACATCACCCCCCCCAATCAATGCGATCCTTAAAGCCAATGGCCAAAGAATATCTGGATACTCTTAAAGAGGTGTCTTGATTCCCCGCCTGGAACATGCTATCGCGTCATCAAACTGTTGCCCTGAAACTGAGAACGTAAGTAAGCAAAGAGGCGTTAGTAGGATCTTTTTTCATAGACTACTCATCTTTTAGACACTCCACAGGGTTAACCTGTGTAGCTCTCATCGTTTGGTAAAAAATCACCAGAAATGTAATTAGGACTGTTGCCACAATCGGTAGGAGAATTAGGAAGATTGAAATCTCGGTTCGATAGACAAACCCTTCGAGCCATCCCGTCATTAAGAAGTAGGATAGTGGCAATGCAACTATAAATGCAATCACAATCAGGACAAAAAATCGATTCGTTATCATGAGCCAGATACTTTGACTGGAAGCACCTAAGACTTTTCTAACTCCAATTTCCTTGATCTTGGTCTCAATGATAAATCCAACCATTCCAACAAGTCCCAGGCAACCAATTAATACAGCAATCATGGCAAATACCTTGATCATGGAGCTCAATCGTTTTTCATTTTGGTATTGTTCGTCAAAGAGTTTATCTAAAAACTCGTAATCTGCTGTCGTTTCCGAGTCAAACTTCTGGTACGTATCTTCGATGTGGTTTAGGGTTGCTGCTATATCATCTCCTTTTACCTTCAGGCTGATTCTACGGTAGTTTTCGCCATACAATAGAAGCATCGGGACAATCTCGGTGTGCATGGATTCGAAGTGAAAATCCTTAAGCACCCCGATAATTCTACCCTCAGATGGACCATACTGAAGTCGCTCTCCGACAATGTCGGCAGGGTTTTCATAGCCGTAACCCTTTGCAGCCGCTTCATTGATCAAATAGTAGCCGGACACAACGGTATCCCGTTGCATCAATGTCCGCATACCCTCTCTGAAGTTCTCGCCCGCAGCGAGTTCTATGCCGTATGTATCCAAAAAGTCCAGGTCCACGGAGACAATTGGTAATCGAAAGGTGGAAGCAACTGCTGAATCTCCTTTGTAAAAGCTGGATCCCCAATTATCCAGAAGTCGACCGGTCGGGATCCGGGTAGAGTAGGAACCGCTGACAATGTTGGGGTGCTGTAGGAGTTCGTTTTTGAATGTTTCCAGGTTACCGATGGTTCGGGATAAGTCCAGGACTAGAATTTGCTCACGATCATACCCAGGATCAGAATTTCGGATGAACTGCATCTGATTTTCGATGACTGAAATGGAAAAGATCAGGCCAATGGTCACTGCGTATTGAAAGGTCACAAGCCAAGATCGGAAGTTCCATTTGCTTGCATTCACCATCTGCTCACCCTTCAAGGCTTGAACCAAGTTCACTTTCGACAGGAAGACGGCAGGATAAATACCAGCGATCAAACCAATCCCAATCAATAGAAATAAGACTAGGGAAAGAAGATCAAGTTGCGAAAGCAAATTAAAGTTTAGCTCCTTATCTACAAATTCATTCAGAAAGGGGAGTGCAGAAAGGATAAGCACGAGTGCGATTGGAAAGGAGATAATGGTAACCAGAATCGACTCCGTGAGGAACTGTTTGATCAACGAAGTCTTAAAGGCACCGATTACCTTCCGAACACCTACTTCTTTCATCCTTCTGGAGTAGTGGGAGGTGGCGATGTTCATGTAATTTACGCAGGCTACGAGCAATAGAAGAAGCCCGACAACACTGAAGATGTACACTTGCTGGATTGAGCCATTGGTTTCAAGTTCTCCTTCGAGATTGGAGGTCAAGTGGATGTCCAGAATCGGTTGAAAGTGGAAATCGTAAAAGCTGCGCGCATGCACCCCTTCTGAATATTCACCAATGTACTTGTCCCAAAATTCACTATTAGCTTTTTCCGTCAGGTTTTCAACATCTACGTTTGGAGCCATTTTCACGTAGGTAAGCCAGTTATAGTTGCCGCCTACATTGTTTAGCGCCTCTTGATCAAAAATGTTGGACAAAAAGCGAACGGGAGCCAGGTAATTGAAATGAAAATGCTGCTGCGGTGGCATATTCTCTATGACACCTGTTACCTTAAATGGAGCATCATTTCCGTCACGAGATAAGGTCACGGCCTTTCCTAGTACACCTTCCTTTTTCCAGTTGTTGCCAAAAAGCTTAACAGCGGTCTGCTCATCTATCACGATGGAAAAGACGTCTTCAAAGGCGGTTGCTTTATCTCCCTCGATGAACTTGAATGAGAAAATATCAAATACATCGTCTCCAGCAAAAATCACCCATTCGCTGGGAAATTTTTTGTCTCCAATATGCAAGTCCGGAAAAGCCCATGGAAAAAAATGAGCGGCATATTCGATTTCAGGATAATCCTCTTTTAGGCGCTGTGCATGTCCAGCTGACGCAAAGGCCCATTGCCTGCTTAGATCCCCCGAACGTGTGTAATTCTTCACGGTGACCCGATGGATTCGGTCAGCTTCCGCAAAATGACGATCATAACTTAGCTCATCCCGGACAAAAAGTGCGATCAAGATGAACGATGCTAAACCGGTGGACAAACCGATCACATTGATGACTGTACCTGATTTGTATTTCCACAAGTTTCTGAAGCCTACTTTTAAGTAATTTCTGAACATGCTAGTTTCCTTTTCAATTGAGTGTTTTGTTTCGATCTTTTTGGTCATTTCTGGCCGAAAGAGTTTTATGATCTGCCATGAGTACCAACGTCTGGCACGCGAAAGCCCCTTGCTGGCCGCCATCAATTTGTATTCTTCCTCGAGATCGCCTTGGATGTCTTCGCAATAGTCTTCCTTCATAAACCATTGCAGAAATCGGGTTGACCAAGTGGGAGGGGTTTGTTTTGACTGTAGCTTTCGGCTATGCTCTGGCATATTCGAATGAAATGTTCGGCACTGCAGACCAAAGCTTGTTTCGTGTCTCCTTTGTATAATCCAAAGCTTGCTTTCCCGTCCGGGTCACCTGGAAAAACCGCTTGCGTTTTCCCCCGCGTATTGCAGTAGCTTCGCCAAACTCAGATTTCAGGTACCCTTTCTTTTCCATTCTTCTTAGGGCTGTTTGTAGTGCACTGACACTTACCTTACGATCAAGACGTTCTTCAATCTCTTGTTTGATCGACACACCGTAGGCATCTCCGTGGAGAATGGCAACCGTCAACAAAACGACTTCTTCAAATTCGCCAAGCTGATATTCTTTCATGACAGACCTTAATTTAATTTCTAAATGTAAATTAAATATTTAACTTCTAAACGTAAATATTATCATAGGGTTATAAAAAAGGCCATCTCCGGATGGAGATGACCTTCAAATTGATCTATCAAATCGACTATATCGTCAATTCGAACTTCACCGGCATCGTAATCCGGCTCGGTATCGCCTGTCCATGATCATTGATCGCTGGATTAAATGTGAATTTTGTCAGAGCGTCTTTAACGACATCTCTTAAATCAGTGCAAGGAAAACTGATAAACTCATGGCTTACCACCTTTCCGTCTTTGCCAATTTCTAGTGAAACAATTACGCTTCCCTCAATCCCTTTTTCCTTACACACTTGCGGATATTCGATTTGAGAGACTACTTGTTTGTAATTTGTTACCTCAAGAACTCGAGCTTCAGCCATCGGTTGGGCATAGATACTCGCGATCAATAAAAGTGAAAATAACGTTGATAATAGCTGCTTCATAGTTCCCTCCTTTTTAATGTTACTTCAATGTTAACAAAATATTACGTAACAAGCAATACTTGGTTAAACTATTCTTAACATTAAATTAATATATAGACGAAATACCTCCAAGCTTCGGTTAAATGTTTACAGTGTAGTTTCGTAATTCATGCCTTTAACACTTTATAAATCTTCTGCAGGATCTGGAAAGACCTACACACTAGCCAGAGCCTATGTACGACTTGCATTACGCGAGCCGGATTATTATAAGAAGATCTTGGCAGTCACCTTTACAAATAGAGCTGCTGAAGAAATGAAGGAACGCGTATTGGATTTTTTCATACGTATAGCAGAGGGAACGCACGAACTCATACCAACATATGCAAGCGAACTGAACTGTCCTGAAGCTAAGGTGGTTGCTTCGGCAAAGGAATGCCTGTCACATATTTTACATCATTATGGTCAGTTCAGTATTACTACCATCGACACCTTCTTTCATGCGGTGATTCGCTCCTTTTCCAGGGAAATAGGCTTGCAAGGAAGCTTCGGAATTGAGCTCGATTCGGACAAAGTAGCCGAGTATATTACCAGTGCAGTCTACCAAGGAGTAGAAAGCAATGCACAACTCAAAGCGTGGCTGACTGCCTTCTCAATGGAGGGACTCCTGGATGGCAAAGGATACGAAACGAAGAATCAAGTAGAGCGACTTGCCCGACAGCTTTTTCAGGAGGAATTCAAGCAGCTATCACAAACGCAGTTTTCAGCAGAGAACTTCAAAGAGACGGTGCAAGGACTGAAGCAAAAGCTATTCGAGACGAAACGTTCTTTTGAAGAGAAGCTGAGTGGTATTGCTTCACAGTTTGATCAGGTGCTCCGCAATACAGGTCTGACGATAGACGACTTGAACTACAAATCATCAGGTCCTGGCGGGTTTTTTCAAAAGCTGGAAAGGAAGGAGTACGCTTCGCTTGTGACAAAACGAGTAGATGCGGCGCGGGTAGATGCGGAAAAATGGACTTCAAAATCAAGTCCGTTGCAGCACCAGATTGTTCAGGTAGCTGAGCAACATTTCATCCCACTTGTCAATGATGCTCTTGATCATTTTAGCAAGTACGAAAAAGAGTACTACACAGCTGAAGTAGTACTTCGGCACCTGCATACGCTTGGCTTAATCAGTGATCTCACCCAGAAACTGCAGGAATACAAGCAAGAGCATGAGGTGATCATGATTTCGGATCTTTCTGATTTTCTTTCCCAGATTATCGATGAGACAGGCTCGCCATTCATTTATGAGAAAGTAGGGACCTGGTATTCGCATTTTCTAATCGACGAGTTCCAAGATACCTCGCAGCTACAATGGAACAATTTCCGGCCATTGTTGGATGAAAGCTTAGCGAACGGGCATGAAAGTATTGTAGTGGGTGACGCCAAGCAATCGATCTACGGTTGGAGAGGAGGGGATCCTTCGATTTTGATGGAGCAAGTGCAGAAAGATTTACCACCACCCCTAAGCAGAGAAGACCCTACCAAGAATACCAATTGGCGCAGTGCCAAGACATTGGTTGAGTTTAACAATGCGCTGTTCGCGGCACTCCCTAAAATTATGGCAGACTCCATGGCCGAGACGATTGATGATCGAGTAACCGAGATGATTCGCATGGCGTATCGTGACGTGGAGCAATTGGTCTCTCCCAAAAAAGAAGACGAGGAAGGTTTGGTTCAGATTGAGTTTCTAGATGCGGACAGGCTCGAATGGAAAAAGGAGGCCATGCGTCGTACCCTGGAGATCATGGAGGGGCTGCTTGCCGAAGGCCACCAGCTAAACGACATGGCAATTTTGGTGCGTACGAACAAAGAGGCTGCCGAGATTGTCAATCAGGTGTTAGATTATCGCAGATCTTCAGACACTCGAATTGAAGTGATCTCTGCGGAAGGTATGCTGCTGGCAAATAGTGCCGTCGTGCAGTTGATCCTTTCTGCATTTTACCACTTAATCGATCCAAACGATGTAAGTATCAAAGCAGATCTTTCGTACCGATACCAGCGGTTGGTCAAACGAAAAACTTTCACGACACACGAAGACTTTTCAAAAATCGTCTTGGGAGGGCTGCCCGGTAGCTTTACCAAGTACAAACAGCACTTACTGCATCTACCAATTTTGGAGTTGGTGGAAGTGCTCATTCGAACTTTTGAATTGAATACCCTAAAAGAAGAATTTGCCTACTTGCAAGCTTTTCAAGATGCTGTGCTGGAATTCACCAAAAACAATCGTTCGGACCTCCGCCTATTTCTTTCGTGGTGGGAAGAGAACGGCGCAAAGCGTTCCATACAACTTACAGGTGCGATTGATGCCGTGGAAGTAATTACTTCGCACAAATCCAAGGGGCTTCAATATCCAATCGTTTTTGTGCCTTTCTGCAATTTCGACATGAACAGCCGCTCAAAACCTGTGTGGTACCATTCGCCCTACGAAGCGGAAATGAGCGTTCCGGTTGACTACAAATCGGAGCTTGAGAAGACAGCCTTTGTTCAACCCTATCACCAGGAATTTGTAAAATGGCACCTGGAAAGTTTGAATGTACTTTACGTAGCCTTCACGCGTGCAGAAAGTGGGCTGTTTGTGTTTTGTGAGCCTCCGCCAAAACGGCAAGAAAAGCCTTACAGCACTGCGAGTAAGCTGCTCTGGAGCTTTTTTGAGGGTAGTTCTCTTGATGGATGGAATGAAGGTCAGGCGCTTTTCAAGAAAGGTAAGCTGTTGCTTAACCATCGTAAAGGAGATGGTGAGATGATGGAGCTTACGCAGTACGTTTCAAATAAGTGGAGTAACAAACTTCAAGTACGAAAATCTGGGAAAGCCTACTTTGATGACGACGTCGAGAAAAGTCGTGAGGAAGGAATTTTACTGCACCAAATCTTATCAGAGATTATTCACTTTGAAAATGCTACTAGGGTATTGAGCAAGTACGAAAAAGCCATGATGATTACGAAGGATGATCAGCAAAAATACCAAGCACTTTTTGACGCCCTATGGAAGGATGAAACGGTCAGATCCTGGTTCAATGGTGTCGGAGAGGTAAAGACCGAAGTTTTGGTACTTCCTAAAGATGGGGAAGTCAAGCGGATAGATCGGGTTATATTGGATGGTAAGAAAGCGACTGTAATTGATTTCAAAAGTGGTAATCCAAAGGGAGCTGACGAAAAGCAACTGCGCGAGTACATGCACCTGCTACGGGACATGGGGTATGAGACGGAGGGCTACCTGCTGTATTTGCAAAGTCGGACCATTAAAAAGTGCTAACAACTAGTTTCTGGGCGGGTTGATCATGATGTGCGCTCTATGCGTCCCGGGATCCATAATCCAGGGAGCACCTGGTGCAATGGCTTCAAGTGGCATCCCTGTGCTTTCTTCTGTGGCGTAGGGAATATAGATCACATACCGGGTGTACAGGTTTTGGAGTTCGCCGGTTTCTTCATCTAACTCGCCAGTCGTCACATACAAAGTAGCCTTGTCTGGCATGGTGAGGATTCCCGCCTGGACCTCTTCCTCACGCTTGTCAAAGACTTCTTTAAAGTTGAGACCTTCTTTTTTGAGTTGTCTGCCTCTTGCCATGAAAGGTTCAAGTGATTTGTGGTAAGCAGCAACACTGAAACCCTCCTTAGCGGGATCGTCTGCAATGCAGATGAAGTCGTTGGTTCCTTCTCGAATGGACACGACATCTCCTTCGCTATCAAATCCCATGACGGCCGCCGCTTCTCTGTGATGTTCAGGTGCAGCAAGAATCGCTTGTGCTATCTGAGTGTTTACGTTCGGAATTTCTTGACTTGTGCAGCTCAAAAAAAGAAGCGATAAAGCGGCAAAGGTTTGGGACTTTTTCATAATGAAGCATTTGATAAGTATTCCCTAAAAATAATTGAACCTCGCCTGCAAATCAATTATTTTGCGCGTATGGCTGAAAGCTCAACCGAAAAGTCACTTAGGCACATTAAGCTCATCTTGAGCATCTTCTTAGGGATGATCTCGTTGTACCTTATGCGCGAGTTGTCCAATTTGATCGTGCCACTTTTTTTTGCGCTCTTCTTCGCAGTGCTGTTCCAGCCGTTTGTGCATTTTTTCAATCGTTTCGTCCCAACCAATGTTAGTGTGGCCATTACCACGATTTTGACCATGGCGGTCTTCTTCTTCATCGGGTTTGGGCTGTACAACGTGGTACAAGCGTTGGTGGAAAACAGTGACACCATTTTAGATAGCATTTCTACGGAAGTGCGCCCTTTGATCAATAGCTACACCGAGGTCGTGGGGTTTACGTTGAAGCCCGGCCAATTGAGGGATGGAATTGTGGAGTTATTGCAAACGGGCTCTTTCTGGTCCGCTTCTGGTTCCTTCTTTACAAGCTTAAGCGGTTTTACAGCCGAACTGCTGATGACGATCCTGTATTTCGCTGGCTTGCTTGGCGCGATTACCAACTATGATGAAACGATAAAGTACATCGTGGGAAGCAGTCCGGAACACGAACGGACCAAAGCGACGGCTGCATTCAAGAAAATAAAGAATTCGGTCAGTTCGTACATTATAGTTAAAACCTACGTGAGTTTGGTCACTGGATTGGCCGTTGGGTTGATTTGTTGGTTTTTTGGTGTGGACTATGCGTTGCTCTGGGGCTTTTTGGCTTTTGTGCTGAACTACATACCGTACATCGGATCCTTGATTGCCATTGTACCCCCGATCATTTTAGGGATTATCACTTTTGGAAGTGTTTCGCAAGTGGTGTTTTTCTTTATTTGCCTCGAAGGGGTCCAGCTGGTCATGGGCAATGTAATTGAACCTAAATGGATGGGCGATTCCTTTTCAATCAACACGGTTTCTGTGCTCTTTGGATTTGTTTTTTGGGCATTCATGTGGGGCACAGCCGGTATGCTACTCGCTGTTCCATTGACGTTCATGATTAAAGTGATTTTAGAAAACCTTTCGGGGGGTGAGGTGATGGTACGTGTGATGGATAAGAAAAAGCTTTAAAAAAACCCGAAAGGCATCTCTTCCGGGTTTTCAAAATAATTGTCACTTTCGACACAATGGATTCATCATTCAGTTAGTATGATGTGCGTTTTCGTTTTACAAGCAATCCAATTCCGATAGCCCCAGGCAACAGAAACATCAGAAATGATTGTACAACACCAGTTGCATCTTGGATTACGTCCGTTTGTATACCAATTACAAGGTCCATTACGTCCATAAAAAGTCGTATGATTAGGGCCGTGAGTATGGAATAATAGCTTCTGAAGACCCACACACCCATCACTAATCCGATTGCGATGGCAAGGTACCTTCCTGCTGAATTCAACATGATAAAGTCGCTGGCTCCACCCGTATCTATGCCAAACTGTTGCATCATGCCATTCCCATCGATATAGCTGTAGACACTGAAAAGCACTGTCCAGAGCGTGAGGTACGCCGGAAAAATGAACCACCAAGTGGGTATTTTAAAATCGGGATCGTTTCTGGTTTTGATAAGTGTTAGATCCTTTCAAGTGGAATTTGCAACTGATGGGGCCTGTTTTCGGGGCGGTCGAAGGGTGTTCCGTCAACATGTTTCGCGCCCATAAACAGTAGGCCGTTCTTGAAGTAGATGAGATCATAATCAGAAACGATTTGGTCCTCCACGATATGAAACATTGGAAAAGCTTTACCCAAAATGTCTTTCTTTAACCCATTTTCAAAAGGTTCCATCCCTTCGGGAAGACCTGCATTGAGCATGTCTGCTGCTTGTGGATTGAGTGGAGTGACGGCAAATCCCTCATTTAGTACATAGTCTATGTTCCAGGCTCCTTCCGCGATGGGATGAGCAGGTCCCCATTCCAGTGCTCCCTTGAATTCAAATTCAAGCAATGGAAGCGAACCATAGTTATCGCCATACATGGTGATGGTACCAATGAATTGCTCCTTGGAAAGGTAATTAAAGTGACGCCTTAAGTAGGTAGGTTGGATGACCCCCGAACCTGTTCGATCTTCGGTTGGACGTAGCTCTACAGAGAGACTGGCCCATTCACCAATCGCATAGTCCTGCACTTCGGTTAGCGTCTTGGGTTCCTGGATATTCTGTATAGCGCGTTCTCTGGTTGTTTGTTCTTCTTTCATTTCGCATGCATTTAGGACAGTGAGCAGTGTCGCTGTCAAGATTAAATATTGGATTTTGTTCATTTGATTTTTGATCCAAAATTTCTAACCTTGTATGAAAAAATCAAGTAGTCATTATTTAATGTTATAGTCATTAAAAAGTGACTTATATTGATAATCAGATAGTTATATTAGTATATTTATGAAAAAAATTCAGAATGAAGACTGTCCGGTCACGTTCTGCATGCAGAAAATAGGAGGGAAATGGAAACCAATTCTCATTCACCTCATTCGAAAAGGAGCCAATCGTTTCGGCGTCCTTGAGAAAGGAATTGAAGGGATAACCAAGCAAATGCTGACCAAGCAATTGCGGGAATTGGAGGCCGATGGCATTCTTGAGCGTAAAATCTACCCTGTGATTCCGCCCAAGGTAGAGTATTTCTTTACGCCCTATGGTGAGAGCCTGTTTCCCGTGATTGATGCCATGAGCGACTGGGGTTTGAAACAGTTTAAAGACCGATAATTACGTCTTTTCCTGCTGCCGTACTTACTGGATCTTTTCCCCGCGGTTGTTCCAAAATTGGATAGCCGCGACCGCATCATCTTGAAACTTGAAGGTGTAATACGTTCCACTATTTTGGTTAAAATACGTACTGTCATTCGTTGGAAGCAGCATGATGGGCTCTTCTGAAAAAGAGGGACCCTGGATTTCTAGCCCGTTTTCCTTGATGGTCACTTCAACTTCTCCGTATTCACGAAACGAATAGGTACCTACGAAGGGAGTACGTTGTTCGACGGACTGTGCGTTGATCGTCCGAGTCATAGGCTCTACACCTGGTAAATTGTATTCCTTGGCAATACTTAGTTTAATTTCCTGGATGATACTGCCATTGTCTGAGTTGACCATAATCACGGCTGCAATCGGCTCTTTCTTCCAGGCAATTAGATTGGCGCGAAACCCTTCATCTGCGCCCCCGTGACCAAACGAGTATTCGCTTACAGATGGTCCAAGTCCATACTCATTCATACCTGCCGTTAGCATCTCGTTGACCGTTTCCAGCTGCAAAAGCCCGTCTTGTTGCTTCTGGTAAATGTTTTGTATCTCCTTCGCCCACAGGATCAGTTGCGAGGGGGTAGTCCATAAGCCAGCAGCAGCCATCTCCGGGTAGATAGGCCATTTACCTTCCACTTCATCACCATTGTGACGATAGCCTGTGGCAGCAATCGCGTGGTACTGTGCCGGGAGTGGATTTGCAAACGTACTGGAAGTCATACCAAGCGGGTTTAAAACATGCTCCTGCATGATAGCCGGAAAGGCTCTTTTCTCCAGGTCAGTGATCATTAATTGCATGATGGTATATCCTCCGCCGGAGTACATCCAGCTTTCGCCTGGTTCTTTGTACACACGTACGGCATCTGTGTTTCCCTTGCCATCAAGTACCTCCGGTACGGAAGGGATCGTATCTCCCTTATCATAACCAGGAAACCCCCAGACAGTGAGACCGGCTGTGTGATTTAGTATTCTACGAGTATTCACTTTTTCCGAAGTTGTAAACTCATTCTCTGGAAGTTTCCAGCTCGTCAGATATGCATTGACGTTGGTGTCCAGATGGATAATGCCTTCTTCGGCCAATTGGTGAGCCCGTAATGCTGCAACGGGTTTGCTTATAGATCCGGCTAGGAAAAGCGTTTCCGTAGTCACAGGCCTGTTTTCCGCTACATCAGCCATTCCATATCCTTTGGCCCATGCCAGCTCTCCATCTTGGATGATTGCAATACTGACACCTGGAATATCCAGGTCTTCAAGTCGCTCTTCAATTGAATAGTTAGGAATTTCTGTTCCCTCAATTTGGAGGTTGGGTTGAATTCCATTTTCGATACGTGCGATCCGTTCATTCAGTTCATTCAGCGCCTGCGTGTCTTTGTTATCCGTTGCGCAGCTTGCGAAAAAGAGTCCAACGAGTGCTGTTAGAAGTGTTTTGGTTTTAGGGAACATTTTAAGTGCGTTATAAGGTATGAACAGCATTTTGAGTTTCTGCAAGGTAGTGTTCGCGGGTATGGATTCAAAGGTAGAAGAGGCTGATTAAGTCCGTTCTGCCGTTGTTTCCTAAAAAGGCTACAGGTCTATTGCCATCTCATCTACGGTTTTCAAAAAGTCCTCCCATCTCCCCGGGCTGTCTTGCTTCAGGTAGTTATAGTCCGGATTGTTCGGGTCGAATCCATTCCATCCTCGCACAATAGCCTTCAGCAGGTATGCTGTAGCAAGGCCCGATTGCTCGTGTTCAGAGAGGGATAACGCACGCGCTGTCTGTACAAAATTCTCTGTTGTAGCGTGACCAAATGCAGCAACTGCAGTCAGGTAATGGGAAGCAGCTTCAGAGTACTTTCCTTGCTTCATCAGGGGTTCTGCAGTTGAAACACTCCGTTGGTATTGCTCTTGAAGTTCTGCTGACTTCTTTTGAGCATCTTCTTTGGAGGGCACCACATACTCGAACCCCATTGCGGCAGCATACGCTTCAACATGTTGAGTGATCTTCATTTCCTCGCGCCGGACCTGCACATTGGATTCATCTTCGATGGGAAAGAAAGCTCCCTTGTATAAGCCATTGTTGCTAGAACTTTGTGTCGCGTAGCGTTGCATTTCCCCCTTAGAGACCTGCACACGATCATACAAGTAGGCGTAATTTGATGGATTTGCTTGGCCTGCATCTACCGCAGCCTTCAGCAGTGGTAGGCATCGTGCCTGGAAGAGAGGATTGCGGTCTGCGTGCTGTACGATCAGCCAGGCACTATTACTTGGTCCTTGCCCTACGAGGTCGTAGGTGGGCCAGCCAAACTCATTAATGATTTCTCGCATACGAGCCGTGTTTGCCCGATCTAGAGCGATCAACTCCGACGTGAATGCTTTAAACTTTTCGGTCTCAGACTTGCCGCTGTTGATCATTTTCGCCCACTTCGTGCGATTCTTCTGATCTTCATCCCGCATTTTCTTGATCTCTTTGGCGATTTCAGGAAGCTGCACTTCCTCTTTTTGTGCGTACAAAACGCACGACCAGAAGAAAAACATAAATAATCCAACTAGCGTCTTCAAACGTAACTTCATTGAAATTTTGGTTGGTTTCAAAACAATGATGAAATCGATCGCTGAAAAGTTTCAAGCTTTTCAATGGAAGTTAAAAGGTGAACAATCACTTACGATTGTAGGAGTGGGGCTATGCGCAAACCTGTAAGAAGATCGCACTTAGACTACCCGAATCAAAAAATAGTTACGCTTCCCACGTTGGGCAAGCAAGTACTTATCGTTCAAAAGTTTGAAATCGAGTGCCTGAGCTGTGGGATCGGTTACCTTGGCTTTGTTAATACTCACACCACCGGCTTGAATCATTTTCCTAGCTTCTCCTTTGGACTTAAAGATGATGTTTTTGGTACTCTCACTCAGGAACGTCGTGAGATCGGCGTCCAGCTGATTCTGAGCGACCTCCGTTTGAGGAACACCTTCAAATACCTGCAATAAAGTCTTTTCATCCAGGCTGGCAAGGTCCTCGGTTGTGGACTTGCCAAAAAGAATTGAGCTAGCTTTGATGGCGACGGATAGCTCATTTTCTCCATGCACTCTAGCTGTAACTTCCTCCGCCAAGGTTCGCTGAAGTAAGCGCTCGTGCGGCGCTTCCTGATGACTAGCTATCAGGCTTTCGATTTCTTCTCGCCCTTTTAGGCTAAATATTTTGATGTACTTGGCTACGTCTTCATCAGATGCATTGATCCAGTATTGGTAGAACTTGTAAGGAGAAGTCTTTTCCGGATCTAGCCAGATATTGCCGCCTTCTGATTTTCCAAACTTCGAACCGTCTGCTTTGGTGATGAGTGGGGTAGTCATGGCAAAGGCTTCACCTTGTCCCTTTCTTCGGATCAGCTCAGTCCCGGTAACAATGTTTCCCCATTGGTCCGAACCACCAAGTTGCAATTTGGCATTCTTGTTTTTCCATAGGTAGTAGAAATCGTACCCTTGCACTAGCTGATAGGAAAACTCCGTAAAGGATAATCCAGTTTCGAGACGGGATTTCACTGAGTCCTTGGCAGTCATATAGTTGACCGTAATGTGCTTTCCAACGTCTCGGATGAAATCCAAGAAGTTAAACTCCTTGAACCAATCATAGTTGTTGACCATTTCTGCAGCATTTACACCTTCAAATTCCAGAAAGCTTTCAAGCTGCTTCTTGACGCATGCAAGGTTATGATTGAGTGTCACTTCATCCAATAGATTTCGCTCGGCTGATTTTCCCGAAGGATCTCCGACCATTCCCGTCGCGCCCCCTACGAGCGCAATGGGTTTATGCCCACACTGCTGAAAGTGCACCAAGGTCATGATTTGAACCATATTTCCGATATGCAAAGAGTCGGCAGTGGGATCAAATCCGATGTACGCGGCAGTCATGCCTTTATTCAATTCTTCTTGCGTACCGGGCATAATATCATGCACCATGCCTCTCCATTGAAGCTCTTCTACGAAATCTTTCATCTGACCTACGTTATAAGGTCGGCAAAAATAGGAGCATCGAGGTAATCGCTCAACTATTTGGCGGGGATTCGGCTGAATTTAATTGAGGCCGCTTTTTGCTAACCTTAAGAATGCCCTCACCGCTTTTTCAGCAGTCCTGTCTTGGTGATTAAAACGAGATATTGAGGTCACACAGAAAAATTTCCTGATCGTTTTGATTGGCCGAAAGATCTTTTAATCTTTGGTCAACAGCCCTGCCAACCTAAAATGCTAAATACATGAAGATTGCTGTTCTTTCCAGAAACCCAAATCTTTATTCTACCAATAGACTAATTGAAGCCGGTACTGAGCGTGGTCATGAAATGGTGATCATTGACCATTCCAAATGCAACATTGAGATTGAGAAGAAAAAACCTAAAGTATATTATAAAGGAGAGCAAGTTTTGGGGGTTGATGCCATCATTCCCAGAATCGGAGCTTCAGTTACTTTTTTTGGTACTGCGGTGGTTCGTCAATTTGAGATGATGAATGTGTTCTCAACGGCGGAATCTGTGGCCTTGGTTCGATCAAGGGATAAACTACGAAGTCTTCAGATTCTGGCCCGAGCAGGATTGGGTTTGCCGAAGACGGTTTTTACCAACTACTCAAAAGACGTTCAGACGCCAATCGATGCAGTAGGAGGTGCCCCATGCGTGATTAAGCTACTGGAAGGTACGCAGGGTCTGGGTGTGGTGCTGGCCGAGACAAAAAAGGCGGCTGAATCAGTTTTAGAGGCCTTCAATGGGTTGCAGGCACGAGTGATTGTCCAGGAGTTCATTCGAGAAGCTAAGTGTGCGGACATTCGCGTATTTGTCATTGATGAGCGTGTGGTCGGAGCCATGAAAAGGCAGGGAAAAGAAGGCGAGTTTCGTTCCAATTTGCATCGGGGTGGATCCGCTGAGGTCATTGAGTTAAGCGACAAAGAAGAACGGGCTGCGATCAAAGCTGCCCGCGCTATGGGGCTAGGGGTTGCTGGTGTCGACATGCTGCAATCTGAGCGAGGTCCATTGATCCTTGAAGTGAATTCCTCACCAGGTTTAGAAGGTATTGAGGCGGCTACAGGGAAAAATATTGGAGGTGAAATCATCAAGTTTATTGAACGTAAGGCTGATTATGATGATTAGTTAAATCCTTATAAGATCTTTTATTTCAATAAGTTAACATTAAATACTTGTATTGATAATTGAATATTTATAATTTTCCTGTACAATCATTATCTTAAAGGTATGAGAGCAATTTGGAAAGGACATATTCGATTCTCTATGGTAACGATTCCCATCCGGATCTATAACGCCATCGACACCGCCCAGAAGATACAATTCAATCTTCTTTCGAAAGAGACAAACAATCCTGTGAAGTATGAAAAGCGAGACAAAGTGACCGGGGATGTGCTTAGACAGGAGGACATTGTAAAGGGCTATCAATACGAGCCGGGGCAATTTGTTATTGTGGAGTCTGAAGACTTTGAAAAAGTCAAACTAAAAAGCACAAAGGTGATTGAAATAGAAGGCTTTGTGGATGCAAAAGAAGTGCACGAAACCTTGTATGATGCGCCGTACTTCGCTGGACCAGATGGGGATGTAGCGAGTAAAACCTATGCACTGCTTAGTCAGGCGCTGAGAGAATCCGGCAAGGTAGGCGTGGGAAAGGTCGTGTTACGCGACCGCGAAAGCAGTGTCTTACTGACCCCACATGAGCGAGGAATCATGATTTACAAGCTACGTTACGCCAATGAGGTGCGAAGCATCAAAGATGTCCCGAATGTGCGAATTGAAGAGGAAGCAGATGACGAGCAGCTCAAGCTAGCCAATATGCTGATCAAATCCATGACCAAGAAGTTCAAGAAGATCGAGTTAGAAGACAAATACAATGAGGCCTTGCGTGATATGATCGACAGCAAGATCAAAGGAAATGAGATTGTTACCTTTGTGGAAGAGGAGCCGGAGGTAGTAGATATCATGACGGCTTTGAAGGCAAGTATTGAGCAGGCGAAGGAAGAGAAGAAGCCGATGAGAAAAGCAAGTAAGAAAGAAGAAGAAAAAGAGCTTAAGCGAAAAGCAAGCTAATCATCAAAAAATAAGGCTGTTGCAAACGATTTGAAAGGCAAAACAGTTGAGCTGTGAATAGAATGGCAAGAGTTGTACAATTTCCGGTAAGCCCTCCGGCCAAGCTAGGCCCACGAAAGGCCCGACGGCGTAAGAAGCCCAATCTGGAAGATTTTGGTCAACTCAACCTGTTTGACCAGATCGAGGATGCAACGCCGGTACTAAAGCTCCCAACCTCGGATTCGTTTTTTGAAGAGGCCTTGCTGTTGGATGAACAGTCAAACCCTGAAGCAGAGAAGTACTATTTGCTCGCGATTGAACAGGGTGAATCCATTGAGGACGCTTATTGCAATCTTGGCATTCTTAAGTCTGGTCAAGGGGACTTAACTAAATCCGTTGATTATTTGACGCTATGCCTGAAGAGAAATCCTCGACATTTTGAAGCCCATTACAATCTTGGCAACGTATATTCCGAACTGGGGAATTTTGAGTTGGCCAAGGTACACTATGAACTTTCGACAGAAATAGAATCCGACTATCCGAACAGCTTTTATAACCTTGGACTGGTACTTATCTCCATGAAGAAGTATCACGAAGCCATCCAGTGCATCAACAAATACATAGAACTGGCTCCGAGCTCCGAGCATCAAATAGCTAATGAATTGATAAAAACGCTAAATTCAATTGCCAAATGACCAAAGACAAGCATCCTGTACTTAACGAACACTTCGAACGACTAAAAGAGTTGTTACCAGATGTGTACTCGAAACACTTTCAGGAGGAACGTGAAACCAAAAATCAGAAGTTGTTTCGAATGCTGAAACATTCACTTGGAGTCATTGAAGCCGTATACCTGCAAAACAGTGAGAACTTTTCGCTCTCCAAAGCGGAGGAGTACAGTAAGATCATCGAAGAGCTCCGATCTTTAGGATATAGCTATACAGGGCAACCTGAGTTGCTCAACAAAGCTGCCAACTTCATGATTATGCGCGCCAAGAAGCCAATGGAAAAAGCCAAAGGCACAACGCATAAAGATGTGGATGAACGCAAGGCGATCTAGCACTCGTTAATCGACAGTACTTCGGTCTATGAGTATTTAATGACAAAATCGCTTGCAATTGTTGCTAGCTGTGTCATGCGATCTTCTTTGGAAGCTACTGACTTAGGCGTGTTGAAGGAGTGGTCACCACTTTCAATTTCAGCAATTTCTGCCTCTTTAAGTTCAGCCACTACTTCTCGGATGAGGTCAATGTTGGCCAGCTTATCTTTTGTTCCCTGTATGAAGAGCTGAGGGATTGGCACTTTTCCTAAGTGGGCTGCTCGTTCTTTCGAGTCTTTTCCAGGGGCATGCAGTGGAAAACCAAAGTAAATGATCCCAGAGACATTCAGGTCAGGCATTTCTGCCAATAAATGAGAGGCCATTCTTCCTCCATAGGATTTGCCCGAAGCAAACACCTTCTTTCCCCTGAAGATGTTTTGCACCTCTTTTATCATTTCTCTCCAGCAATAGATAGCATCATTTGGAGAACCCGGAGCTTTCCGTCCTTTCTCCATGTAAGGAAAGTTGAAACGTACCACGCTGATCCCTTGCCCACAAATGAGACTTGATAACTCGGTTAGAAATGGGTGATGCATGCCAGCACCAGCTCCATGCGCCAGGATCAAAACACTGTCCGAGATCGGGGTGTCATCTATTTCGTAGGTAATTTTTTCGAGTTTGTCATTCAAGTATAGCTCCATGACATAAATTTAGCACATGGAATTAACTGTGCTAGGCTGCGGCGATGCTTTTGGGAACGGTGAGCGTTACCATACTTCATTTCTGCTATCCGAAGGTGGTGAACACATTTTGCTGGACTGCGGAGCTACCACATTGATTCGCCTGAAGGAAGAAAAAGTCAACCTGGAAGCAATCTCTACCGTGGTCATTTCGCATTTTCACGGAGATCATTTTAGTGGGCTACCTTTTTTACTCATAAGTGCCTTATTTGAACATCCACGAAAAAGCCCTTTGACCATTGTGGGACCAAAAGGAGTAGAGGATAAGGTCATGGAATTGCAAAACATCATGTATCCAGGAACAGCAGAGAAGCTCACAATGTTGAACTTAGTCTTCATGGAGTATGAAGAGGGGATCCCATTACTGGTTGGAGACAAAACGATCCGCGCCTATCAAATGGAGCATAGTCCCGAATCCTTTCCCCACGGGTATAAACTCACTTGGTCAAATCGGTCTGTCGGTTTCTCAGGAGATACGTCCATGACCAAGAAATTAAAAGATCTTGCAAAAGGTACTGATCTGTTCATCTGCGAGTGTAACTTCTTAACCGGAGTGAACTTTGGCCACTTGAGCTACGAAGAAATAATGCAGGTAAAGGATCAACTGGATTGCAAGCAATTGTGGTTGACCCACATGAATGATGAAGTCGCCTCATCAAGTACTATTGAATTGAATCGAATGAAAACCGGAATGCGAATCGATATACTATGAGTAAAGACCTGATTTGGTTCACCCCGGCCGTACTCGTTGCGATGGGGATTTTTGCACTATCTACTTTTTTGGCGCTACCGATCCAGGTGGAGGGCGTAAGCAATCTAGACAAATGGCAACATACGTTTGCCTATTTTGTGTTGTCCTTTTCTTTTTTGTTTGCCTATCGGAAAACCGGAAGATTGACCAACAGAATCCAAGGCCTTGTACTCTTGGTCAGCGGAGCCTACGGTTTGTTACTTGAATTCGTACAGTACCGTTTCTTTGCCTATCGATATTTTGAATGGGCAGACGCACTCGCTAATCTCTTGGGCGCGGTTCTTGGGTTTTTGATTTTTCTCGTTATAAGAAGCCGAATCCGTGCCTAAGAAGCTATGCTATTTCATTATCCACAAGCCGTACAAGGTACTCAGTCAGTTTACGGACGAAGATGGTAATCCTGGCCTTGGGAGTCTATTTGACTTGCAGAAAGATGTGTATCCAGTAGGGCGATTGGATTTAGATAGCGAGGGACTATTGCTACTCACAAATGACAAAAAGTTGAATCATGCCTTGCTGGATCCATCTATGGGGCATGAGCGAACCTACTGGGTAGAAGTGGAAGGAATTCCTGATGTAAAAGCAATGAAGCAGCTAGCCGAGGGCGTCCCGATCAAGGTAAATGGCAAGTCATATAACACCAAACCGGCGCAAGTAACCAAGATACACCCAAAGCTTTCGGAAAGAAATCCGCCAGTGAACTATGTGAAGCACCCGATTACCTCCTGGCTTGAACTTAAATTGACGGAGGGGAAAAATCGACAGGTCAGAAGAATGACAGCAAAGGTTGGTCACCCTACCTTACGGCTCATTCGTGTAGCTATTGAATCGCTTCAGCTTTCGCCACTCCAGCCTGGGGAAATGACGCAGGTAAGTCAAAGGGTAGTGTATAAAAAGTTGTCTTTGGATTAAAGATTTGTTAATAAAGAGTAGCTTTTCATGATAAAATTGTCGTTTTTTTTTATCAAAACAAGCGTTTCTACTTATATTGTGCAAGACTAAGTTAAAACGAAAAAGTTGAATCAATTCGGTTAATGGTGAGAAGGGGTCAAGGTAGAGGATGTTTCGTTCGATTAGCAATTCCAATTCTTTTTGTGCTCTCTAGCACGTTGTATGCGCAAGATCAACTGAGTTTGCCAGTTAATCAATCTGAAGCAAACACCGATCTAATACAATTATTGAAGGACTTTCAAGCCCAACATGAAATAAAACTATTCTTCCTGGAAGACTGGTTTGCAAACAAACGAATTACAAAAAACTATGATGGGTATCCACTATTTGAGGTCCTAGATGAGCTTTTCGATAACACAGATTTTTCCTATTACCCTTTGTATAATTATGCTATTGTCATAATTAAAGACCCTTCCAACGAGTTGCAGCGACTGGAATCCATACAAAAAATTGTGGATCAGGACAATGAAATTGAAAAGCTTCAATTTGGTAATCCAAATTCGGTATTTGATAATGCGGAAGTAGTTCTAGAAGGAAAAGTTACAGATCTGGAAACAGGCGAATTTGTGCCGTATGCCTCGTTATCCTTTAATGACCAGGTAGGGATAACCACCGATGCCGCCGGCAACTATTCTATATCTCTGCCCAAAGGTGTGTATGTGGTAAAGGTGAAGTTTGTAGAGTATGAAGAAAAGCTCATTGACCTTCAGCTGTTTGCGGACGGTAACTTAGACATTTCCCTTGAAAAGGGTGCACTGCTTTTGGATGAAGTGGTTGTTCGAAGCGAGACGTTCTTGGAGTTGACCAGTAAGAGAGCAGGAGAAATTAAGCTGAATTTAGCTGACTTGAAGCGCGCACCTACTTTCTTAGGAGAAACTGATTTAATCAAGCAGATTCAGAATTTGCCTGGTGTAGTCACTGTAGGAGAAGCAGCAACTGGTTTCAACGTGAGAGGTGGAAGTGTTGATCAGAATCTAATTCTGTATGATAATCTTCCAGTGTTTAATAGTTCCCATGTTTTTGGTTTTTTGACCTCATTCAACCCGGAAACGATTAGAGGTGTTTCTTTCTATAATGGGGGGATTCCGGCCAAATATGGGGGCAGGGTTTCTTCCGTTTTAGACATTAAATCAATCAATCCTAACGAAGAAAAGCTGGTTGGTAAAATGGGAATTGGGCTGTTTACTAGTAATGCCATGATTTCCACCCCGATTAAAAAAAATAAATCTGCATTCTTTGCTTCGTTGAGAACTACCTATTCTGATTGGCTTACGAGATCGATTAGAACGAACTATGCTGATTTAAGTGAAAGCCAAATTGGTTTTTACGATGCTTCTTTCAAGTATACTAATCGGGTCAACAGTGGGACCCGATTAGCTATCTCAGGTTATTCCAGCAATGATAACTTTTCTCTGACGGGTGATACAACCTTCCAATGGAGCAATACAGTTATTTCAGCTAATTTGAATAGAGAACTCCAAAACGGAATCAATGCTGATGTAACCCTAGGGGCAAGTATTTATGGTTTCCAGGTAGATAACGAAGACCCATTAAATGCCTCAGAACTCTCTTATCAGATACTAAATAATGTCTTTAAGGTCGACCTATCGAAGAATTATGACCAACACAACGTTACTGCGGGCATGGAGGTGAACTATAGTATTTTCAATCCGGGAGAGCTTAAGCCGATATCCCCGCAATCTGCTGCACAACAACTCTCTCTTGATAAAAAACACAGCGTAGAAACGGGTATATATATATCCGATGAATGGAATTGGGATAGCAAAACAAAAGTTGATGGGGGTTTAAGGATACCTGTGTTCTTGGCATTAGGCAAAGATGAGGTTTTTCAGTACGTCAATGGCCAAGAAAAGGATATATCCAGTATAAGAGACACATTGAATTTCGATGGACTCGACGTCATTAAGGGTTACATTGGGTTAGAACCAAGACTTTCCATTGTGAGGCAACTTAATTCTTCGTCCTCTGTGAAATTTGGCTACCATAGGATTTATCAGTACTTACATTTGATTTCAAATTCGGTTGCTGTAGCACCCACGGATATTTGGCTTCCGAGTGATTTTCACTTTAAACCACAACGAGCAGATCAGTTTTCTCTCGGGTACTTCAAGGATATAAAGCAAAAGGAATATGGGTTATCAAATGAAGTTTTTTATAAGTTCTCGGACAATGTTGTGGATTTTAAGAGGGGTTCAGAGCTCATCTTAAATTCAAATCTGGAACGAGAGTTGGTACAAGGTCAGGGGGTTTCCTATGGCTTTGAAACGTCGATCACAAAAAACCGTGGTAGGATGACAGGCTCACTAAACTACACCTTTTCCAGGTCGTTTCGGAAGATTTCTGGAAGCACCCCCGAAGAAGCTATAAACGACGGTCAGCGTTATGCTACCAATTTCGATCAGCCACATGTGTTGAATCTTTCATGGAATTATAAAATATCTACGCGGCATTTTTTTACAGGGAATTTTACCTATCACTCAGGCCGACCTGTGACGGTACCACTTGCATCGTTTGCTTTAGAAAATTCTACGGTAACGTATTTTTCGAAACGAAACGAATTTAGAATTCCGAATTATCATCGACTGGATTTTGCATTGGTAATCGAGGGAAATCACAAACTTGAGAAATGGTGGAACGGCACATGGGTAATTTCTGTATACAATGTGTATGCTCGGAGAAACCCATACTCTGTCTTCTTTAGAACAGATGGTGATCAGGATATTCCCAGACCCTTCCAACTTTCTATTGTGGGAACAATTTTTCCTTCTCTGACTTATAAACTAGAGTTCTGATGAGATGCATTTCAAGGCTATATGGCATAGTAATAGCACTGCCGCTTTTCATTGGTTGTGTGGAGAGAATCGAATTTTCAAGAGTATCTGATCAACTAATCGTTATAGATGGTATGATCACTGATGATCCTGGGCCGTATACCATAAAGGTGTCCGAAGGTAAGGAGCTTGAAGAATCTGCTGAAGAAGCAATCCCTATTCCAGGTCTGACGGTTGAATTATTCGATGACCTAGGTAACACGGAGTTTTTTATTGAGAGTACTCCGGGAACCTATCAGACCCAAGGACAAATACAAGGCAGGATTGGTGGCTCGTACTGGGTAAGGATATCTACTCCGGAGGGAAAAATCTACGAGTCGACTCCAGAGGTTTTGAATCCCGTTGGAGAGATCGAGGAAATTAGATATGAATTTGAAGAACGAGTTTCAACCGAAGATGAGTTTTTGGAAGAGGTCAGGGCAGATGTTTTCAATATTTACTTCGACTCAAAGGCTGTAAGCAGCGATGAAGTTAATTACACAAGGTGGTTGTATACAGGTACTTATAAGGTCTTGACCAACCCTGAGCTTAATTTTTTTTGGCGGCAAGGGAACGGGTTAGGTATGGTGATGTGGCCTGATCCATGGCCATGCAGCGGGCACAGGTTCATATGGGCAGGAGGGCCATCAATTGAGCAAGTAGATCCCTGCATTTGTTGTACTTGTTGGGTTTATGATTATGAAGATGCTCCTCTTTTGACAGATGGACAACTGGTCATTGATGGTCAATTCAAGAATGTTAAGGCAGCAGAAATACCCATCACCTCAGCGACGTTTTATGAGAGATACAGAGTAGAGATCAAACAGATGAGTATGACGAAGCGCGCGTATGATTTTTTCAACTTGGTGCGAGATCAAAGACTAGGAGCAGACGACCTTTTTCAGCCCATTCCTTCAGAAATAAATGGCAATATATCAGGTGTAAATAACAACGACATTGTCGTCGGGATTTTTTGGGCGAGCTCTGTCACTAGCAAAGTAATCTATATTGATCGAGATGATGTTCCATATCCTCTTTTACCCATCGAGCCTGTATATGAGCCCTGCGATATGTTTTACCCTAATTCAACCACCGAACAACCTATTGAATGGGATGATGAAGCTTAGGCATCACTTTTGGCTTCTGGCTTTTCTTGCAACTGTAGGTCCTGTTGTATCGCAAGATTACTCAGCTTATACTGTTTTAAGTCAGCCACTTTATACTTCCGGAGATACGGTATTTTTTAAGACATACCTACTGAATTCCGAAACACTTGTAAGTGATCCTGTAATCATGAATCTTATCGTTACTGATGAGGATGGGAGGGAGTTAGCACATCAAAAATTTAGAGCTGAACAGGGTGTAGGTATCAATCAATGGGCTATTCCACAAGATCTCAGCGGAGTTTTTATGTTTTCTTTTTTTCCAGAAACGGAGGATGACCACTCAACTCCACTGGTGCTTTTCAAAAAGGCAGTTCCAGTGGTAAAGGAAAAACTATTTGATAACCAACCTGTTTTCGGTGAAAATTCTGGGAATTCATACGAGAAATTAAAAGATGAAGCCCTAGAAGTTAAATTCCGAGGTCTTCCGGCAGAGGTGAAGAGAAGAGAGCGGTGTGTTTTTGATCTTCAAATCAGCGCCAATAACCATCCTGTTAAAGCCAAGTTGAGTGTACGAATTGATAATAGTCAGTTGTATGATTCAATGTCGAATTCAGTCGATATTCAGCAATTTGATACGAAGTCCAAATTGACATTTACGAAGAGTATTAAGCAATCTGGGACAGTTTCTTTGAAATCTGGTAAGAAGCTTAATGATAGTACCCAGATTATGTTTTTTCTTCAGAAAACCCAATGGAGACAGCAAATGATCCTGGATGAATCAGGGGTGTTCGATCTCTGGATTCCTGACTTCTTTTATGAAGATGTACTGTTCTTTCATGCAAAAGACAAAAAAGGTTTGGATATTCCTGACTTACAAATACAATGGAATAAGGCAACAAAGCGACTTATCAAAGGCAGTGCGGGTATTACATCGAATGAATCTGATAGGAACAGCATCTACTCACAGTTTTCGTTGAGGAAAAACCTTACAAACCAGTCCTATGGTTTTTTCGGATCTCAGTTAGATTCGTTGTGGATAAAAGAAGATCAATCGGTAGGACCTGTTTCAAACTCCGTTATCTACATGAAGGATTATCGAAGGTTTGGGACCATGGAAGAATATCTCAAAGAAGTAATCTCTACACTGAAAGTTAGGAGCGCAAAAAGTGGAAAAAAGATAAGAGCTCGCATCGATAAGCCAACCTTCAACGACCCCTTGTACGTGATCGATGGATACGTCACAAAGGACACTGAGTTTTTCTTGTCGTTAGATCCTTCTTTGCTTGAATCTGTCGAGGTCTTGACAAAGACCAAGTACTTAAGAAAGTATGGGCTCATGGGGTTAGATGGCGTGGTCATTGTGAATTCACTCAAAGGCAATGTGATTGTGCCACTTTCGGAGACTTCGCTGCCCATAAAAGGTCTGAATCCATTAATTCCCTTTAATAATAAGACTAAGTTATTCCAGCCTGAAGCTCCTGATATTAGATCAACTATCTACTGGAATCCTTCGCTTGCAACCAGTGAAGATGGTACAGTGCCGATAAACTTCTTTTGGTCAGATGACGTGGGCAGAGTAAAAATAGAAGTGGAAGGCGTGACTATGTCGGGGAGAAGATTCTCTACCACTAAATACGTCAATGTGAAGCAGTAAAAAAGACAGCCATAGCTGACTGTCTTTAATGTTTAACAAATCAACCAGGTAGCATTAGTCCGCATGATCCTCACCACACTCTTCTTCCCAATCATCCCATTCTTCGCCAAGGTCAATTTCTTCTGATTCACCGTTTTCGGTTACGGTCACGAGGTTGTCACAGGTCCCATCTCCGTAGTCGATGCTCCACGCACCAGTGGCTCCATCATACGAGTAGGTTCCTGATTCAATACCTGAAACAAATACCCAAACGTCCTCCTCGTAGCAACCGTAGTCCATGAATAGGGGAGCATCCACTTGTGAAGTGTAGGATTCTCCTGTATTGGCAGAAACACTAGAAGATCTACTAAGCACGGTGTAACCGTCGTTGTCCATTTCTTCACTACCACTGGCTACATAGTCTACAACATATACTTCCTCGTCCGTTGATACGGAATCTTCCGGGGCTGCAATGATGCCCACGTACGTTTGCGTTAGATCAGAGCTGTATTCGTAAGCGGACTCATAGAAGTAGTAGTCATTCCAATAGTCTGACGTATCGTTTGCTACAGAGTCTTCTGCAGTTTCCGGGTAGCTGTTAGACCATGTTCCGGAGTAGGAAGAAGTTCCATCAATCCACCATTCAGCATCGCCTTCATAGTACGATCCTCCGAACCGGGTGTAGGTGACTGAGGAAGCATAACTTGAGTCTGTATAGGATCCGATTTCTTCCATTTTTCCATACATGTAAGACCCGTAGTAATCGCACCCTTCGCCAAAGTCAATCACGTAACGGTAATTACCATCTCCATCATCCTGATACGTTTCTATATAACAATAATTGACTTCGCTGCTATCGTTGGATACGCGACCGTGCATCATAGAACTAGGTGTCTCGGTAGTTCGTGCACTGTTTCCAAATGTCCGGCCGTAGAAAGCTCCCATAGGACCGGAGAAGCCTAGGTTCCTTAGTTGACTAAGTGCAGCATTAGAGTTAGAAACAAAACTGCTTCGTACATCCAGGTTGTCGACTGTAGGCGCTGGATTTTCATCTCCATTCTCACAAGACCAAAAAATTGTGGCGCCCAGAGCAATCCATATCGTGGCAGGAATAAGTTTTTTCATCATTTTCATATGCAAAAATTTGATTGTTTAATGATGATACAGGAAGGAAAAAAAATACCCTACCAGGAGAGGATATTGAGCACACCAGGCTAGTAAGCCTGCTTTCAAAACCGAAAGCTAGAAATGGATATTGAAGAAGAAATTGGGCGTAAATCCTAGCAAATAGGTATCAAGCGGGACAATACGAGTGCCATCGTCAACCGCTTCATTGAATTGCTCGCTGAAAACGTACTGGCGCGTGTATCTTCTGGATTTGATGTTTTTAAAACTAAATACGTTGAAAAGCGACAGCCCCAATTCAGCACTACTTTTGCCGATCGCGAAAGAGTACTTTCCGGAAAGGTCAACCCTTCGGTAGGAGACAAAGCGTTGCGAGTTGATTCGCTCAATGTCTTCGTAGAAAAAGAATTCGTTCTGTGCTTCGTCTTCGTCCGCGGGGGTGAACGGTCGGCCTGAACCGTAAATCAAGGTACTGGAAAGCTCCCACTTACCGATTTTTACCATGTTCACGAAGTTGACTTCGTGCCGTTGATCTTCGTCCGCAGGGTAGAAGTTACCCTCATTCAAAAATGCATACCGATCTCTGGACGAAGAAAGTGAATAGCTTAACCATGAGTGGTATTTCCGTTGTTTGTACTTAACAAAGAGTTCAAACCCACGAGAAATGTTCTCTCCATCCACGTCAAATTCATCGTCTGCAGCACTTAGAAATTCCGGTGGAATGACCAGGTATCGATTGGTGGTCAAACCTGTGGTTCGTCTTCTATATACTTCTGCTTCAAAACGCCAATTGCCATAGTCAAGGTATGAACCCAATATCAGGTGCCTGGATTTTAGTACGGGCACCAATTCGTTATTACTAAGTACCCAGTAATACCGTCCTGCATTGATGTAAGAAAGACTCGATTGATTCAAGAACTGGTGATGTATGGAATAAGCTCCTTTGATTTGAAGTCGATTGGTTGCTTGAAAGGCAAGATTGATGCGGGGTTCGAAGTACCACTCGTTGCTGATGTTGTAATAGTTGGTACGTACACCCAGGGTAGGAGAGAACCGTCCAAATTGTGTGGAATAGCTGGCAAATAGACTGGTAATCTCTCCACTCTGAAGCAGTGAATCCCCGGTAGCGTTGACCATTGAGTCCGATTGGAAATCCTCAAAGGCATACGTGGCTGCAAAAAACGTCTCTATTGCATTGAGCTCCATGCCGGTCTTTAGTTCACTGTTTTCATTGATAAAGTAATCATGGAACAGTTTTATGCTTAAATCGCTGACTTTATTGTCGAATGACTGCGAACTTCCTAAGATGAGGGTATTTGCTCGTACAGAATCTCCAGCAAATTCTACATCAAAATTGTTTCGAATGCCGCTTGACAAAGATTCGGAATTCGCATACTCTGAGGTACTTAGCGAAAGTCCTAGCACTTGATTCTGATTGATGGTTTGATCGATATTAAAACTGAAACCTACATTAGACCAGTCTGCTTTGTCAACAATGTCTAGATTGGCAAAATCATCTTCCTGTGTAACTGACCCCTGATAATCGTCTTCACTGATATACATATTTGCAGTTAGCGAAGTTTTTTCCGTCGGTCGGAAACTTAGTTTTGCGTTTAAATCGTAAAAACTAAGGGAGGGAGAGAGTTCCAGGGAGTTAATGTCAGGATCATCAAAGGAGGAGAGAAAGTTCTGCCTACTGGACGTTAGAAATTCAGAATACAAATCACTTTCGATGACTCCGGTGAATGAATTTCGGACCCCCGCCATGAAGTTTACTTTTTGACCGATAGGCACATCCAGGTAAAAGTTGGTTGCCAGAAAGTTCACGCCTCCACCACCGTTGATTTGATCCTGATTGCCCAATCGACTGCTCACGTCCACCACAGAGGAGATTCTTCCACCGTACTCCGCAGAAAATCCACCTTTATAAATATCTATGGTGTTGATGAAATTTGGATTAAGTGTGGAGAAGATTCCGAAGAAATGATCCAAGTGGTACAAGGTAAAACCGTCCATGGTAACCAAGTTATGCGATGCCGAGCTACCACGAACATTGAAGCCAGAGGTACTTTCGTTGGTAGCGGAGATACCTGGCAAGAGTTGCAAGGTCTTGAAGGCATCAGTTTCGCCCAATACAGGTAGTGAATTGAATTGCCGAGGATTGAGTGTGAATGCCGACACAGGAAAAGAGGGTTCGTTTTTCTTGTTGACATCCAGAATTACCTCTTGCAAGACTTGTGGGTTTTGTTCCATGTTTATCTCCAGAGACCCTTGGGCCGGTATCGCAGCAAAATCAATTTTTTTGTACCCAAGGTAGCTGACGTTTAAGATCACGGTGTCCTCGTTTTGTGGAAGGGCAAAGAATCCATTTTCATCCGCAACTGCACTCTTTGCTCTCGTTTGCACGAGTGCATACGCCAGGGGAGTACCCGTTGATTTGTCTACCACTTGGCCGCTGATTTTTAGCACTTTTTTTGGTATGATGAGAAACAGATTGGATTCCTCTCTGACCTCAAAAGGCAAGCCTTCTAGCAACTTGAACACAAGTTCGGCAGGAGAATTTGTAGTGAACTTTGCCGTTATGGTGTGGTTCTTAAGTAACGAAGGACTGTACGAAATCTTTAGGTTGTATTCTTTAATGACCTCCTTAAGTGCCCTGTTTAAAGGCTTGTTGGCATAAGAAACCTGATACGATTGCGCCGTCAGTTGGAACATCAAGCCGAGTCCCAGCAGCAAGCTGAGGATCCTTTTCATAATTCCTCGGAAGGTTGACTAATGACGTAACGCTCTTCTTGCTTCTCAAATTGGAGCCCTAGGGGTAAACAGATCAGATCCAATGTGCTTGCCAGGTCCGCTTCTCTGAAGAAGTACCCGGTAAATCGGAGTGAGTCTCCGTTTCTGATATCGATCGTGGTCTTGTACTGGCGTTCTATTTCATCTAAGACCTCACGTAAAGGGCGATTGCTAAAGTAAAATTCGCCGGTAGTCCAGGTACCAATCTCTTCTAATCTCAGGGAAGTTTTAAATACGGTATCAACCCGGGCTGCAAGCTTTTCTCCAGGTACAAGTTCACGCTCCACCTGCTGTTCAGGAATCGAAACCTTCACTTTTCCAGTCTTACAGCTTACTTCGAATACGGAGTCTCTGGCATATACATTAAAAGATGTTCCCAATACTTCAACACTCCCGAAACGTGTTTTCACCGTGAATGTACTTCCCTTGGTTACTTCAAAAAATGCCTCCCCGGAGAGTGTCAAGAAACGATCCCAATCTTCGTCATACAAGATGGACGTAGATGCATTTAAGCGCGCAATGGATCCGTCCGGAAGCTCATGCACTAGATCAGCACCCGACTCGGCAACGATGTGCACCGTTTGATTGGTTTCGGAGGACTGCAGGCCTAAGACAAAAACCACAAGTAGGAGTACCGATGCCGCAATTCCACCGAGCACCCACGGATTTAACTTCTTGACGGGTGGCTCTTCGTCAGAAGTGTCCTCCAATTCTGCGGCAATGGAATCCCAAATGGCTTGTTTGCCTCGTCCAGCAGGGATTTCGGCTTTTGCACTTTCCTGAAGGAACTTCGCCAATTGATCACCTTCCGGAGCATCTCCATCGTGATTCAAGAAGTCATTATACTCTTCTAAGTCCTTCATCAAATTTTCATTCCTATTTGTTCTCGTACGATGCTGATCGCTTTACTCATGCGCTTCTCTACCGCTTTTACACTGATGTCCAAACGTTCTGCTATATCTCCGTACTTTAGTTTATCAATCCGATTCATTAGAAAAACCTCACGACAGCCCTCAGGCATTGATTCAATGCATCGATTCAACTTCACCTCAAATTCTTTCTCTTCCATAATAAATTGGGGAGACCTTCGTTCGTCATTTGATCCCATCTTCACCTCTCCCTCATGCCGCGAAACCACCTTGAGATGATTCATGTGGTTGATCATCAGGTTATTTGCAATGGTGAAAAGAAAGCTCCTTAGCGTGCTTAGCTCCACCTTGCTTCGTTTTTCCCAAACCTTGATGAAAACCTCTTGCACAATGTCCTCTGCAAGCCCAATGTCCCCCGTCTTATAGTACAGGAAGCCTCTCAAGCTTTCGAAGTACATATCGTATGCCTGTTTTAGCTCTTCTTTGGTAAAATCCTGAGGTCTATTTCCTGCCACGCACCAAAGATAGAATCATCACAAGTTTTTCCGCTATAAGTGTTACAGTCGACATGCAAATTACCCTACCATTTAGTTGGGGCTCTCGACAAATTCGATTGATTTGAACCCTTGATAAAAAGAATGATGCGAGCTTCGGAAGCTTACCATCACTGTTTTTAGCTTGGTATACGATTCAATTCCTTCAGAAATCAACAAGTGTACCTGGGTGCTGGCTGCTCCGGAAGAGGCCTTTGCGGGAGGGCTGCTACGTTTCTCTTTGTAGGCTTGGAAATCAAATTCCACATCGCTCATTTGCGCTTCAGTAAGCCCGTACTTTTTCAATTCATCAACGTTTTCACGTATAAGCTTCTGGACCAATGTCACTTTACGTTCAAAGCCGTCATTGGTGAGTCTGAGGTAGTCAGACTTGGAATTTTCGGCCTCTTCTAAGAGTTTTTTGTCTTTAATATCTTCTGCATACGCTTCCAGTATGTCATCCAGAACATCCATTTTCTCCGCTACAGTGATTCTCAGCTGTTGCAGGGTGGTACCTCCAAAATCAAGTGATTCTGAGTGGTTTTCCAATTCCAATGCAATATTGGATACACTGTCTGAAAGATGGTTACGATAGGTGCTGATAATGGGTACTGCACCCCAAATCTCCTTGTTTGAATCCAGGTAGGACAATGCGGTTTGGAGCATTTCGAACTGCTGTCGCTCTTGTTCAAGCATAGCTTCTGTTATGATAAGTACTTATGAGTATCATCGAAGATATGCATATTATGACAAAGTGCGAACTATTGCTTTTTAAGTGCAAATGCTGCAACCAACGTCACCAAGATTCCCAAAGGCAAAATTTCCAGGAGTGTCATGGGAATACGAAACAAGGGGTTCTGGTAACGCTCCATCCATACCTTCATCTCTTTTGCCTTTAACTGAATGTTTTCATCGGACAAGCCTTGTGCTTTGTAATTCTCCATTAGGTATTCACTGTATTCACTTCCGAAATCCGGCGCAAAATTGGGGTAGTAGATCTCCCATCCAATGACGTAAATCGAGGAAGCAACAAGTACAACAATCAGTCCATTGAGGAACGCTTGCTTGAACGTAATCTTTCCACCGAGCGCATGGTCTCGGTAGCGTTTGACGCCAAAGAAAACAGTGGACAGTGCAAGTAGCATGGCTGCATACCCTAGGATTTCCCCCAAGCCATAATCCGATTCTCCCGATCCCAATAAGGTGTCATAGATCAACCAATGGAGGACGTTGATCAAACCTCCGAGAATACCAAAGTAGAGTAGTTGTTTTTTCATGTTGCAATGTTTTTAGCGAAGTAGGGCCAACGCACTCAAAAAAAAGTCATTCTTTTGGGTGATTTGGGTCATCACTTGATTGAATTGGAATAGAGAGCTTTCGAGCTTTTTCTACCGCTTGTGTCCTGCGACTTACACCAAGCTTTGAATAAATGCTTGAAATGTGTGTTTTGGCGGTGTTTAAAGAAACAAATAGTTTATCAGCTATTTCCTGATTGGAGAGCCCTTGTGCCAGTAATTCAAGAACTTCAATTTCGCGCTTACTAAGGCCAAGATCTTCAGCTTTGTACCCCTTTAAGGCTTCCTTTTGATTAAAGAAACGAATGCCAAACCATATCCCAAGTCCCAAGAATAAGATTCCTATGACTAGCCCAGTGATTTCAAATTGCAGTTCTCTAATAAAGGTTTTGTATTGGACGATCTCAAGGATGATTAAGATCAGGCCAATCACCAGCCCGTACAGCCAGTAGGATCGATCAATTTTGCTCGTTGTTTTCAAGACTGCTAAAACTAATAATCCAAAGTAATTTCAGGTAGTCTACACCACAATAATTATGAAAGATATGGTTAGCTCGGAGGTTATGCGGTGGAAAAGAATCACTTGAACTTAGCACATTCCAATAGCTGAAAGAATTACTTCTCTAAACATCAGTTACTTCATCAGGTTTAATAATCAGACGACTAACCAAGCAAAAAGAGCATATGTAGCGCTTAGGGTAGGACGTGCTTACTTTTAAATGACTCAACCATGCAGTTTTATGTCACTTTTTTATCTATCGTACTATCAAATCAGTTTATGATTGATTTTACCAACAAGGAAAAAGTTGGAGACTGGTACATCGTCAATGATGGGGTGATGGGTGGCTTATCTAAGGGAAACGCATCGATTGGAAAAGATGGATTGCTGTTTTACGGCACGGTATCTCTGGACAACAATGGTGGTTTTACATCCCTTAGGAGTCCCTATTCGAACTTCAGCCTCGGGCAATACACCTCGGTGGAGATTAAGTACCGGAGCAAAGGTGTTCGGCAGGCATTTCAAATGGAGGTGGACAGAAGGTTTTATTTACCCAACTACAAAATACCACTACAAAATACAGAAGATTGGACCATTGTCCGGGTTCAATTGGAAGAAGTACAGCAGTATCGGATGGGTAGTAAGACCGGACGCTCATTGGACATCGACACCTTGGCTGACATCATTCGTGTTGGTTTCATCACAAATGAAAAACGTGCCGGGGACTTTGCTTTTGAAGTCGCCTATGTCAAGTTTGAGTAGCTAAGACTTACCCTTTGTTTAAAGTATCGTGTTCGAAGCAGTAGAGCCAGTGTTCTCCTTGCTCCGCAGATTTTATGACTGGATGGTTGTGTGCGTTGGCGTGTTTAGATGCATGCCTATTTGGGGAAGAGTCGCAGCATAAAGTAACACCACAGGTCTGACATGTTCTCAAGTGTACCCAATCGGACCCAGTTTTAACACATTCTTCACATTCAAGAACGCGTGGTTCTTTTACTTCTACAGCTCGAATATGTTCACAGCTACCAAATCTCATTCCTTTTCATTTGCAATGCTTAATTCGAAGATAAATATTCGTGGATAAACTTGATGGCCATGGACCCTTCACCTACGGCCGACGCAACGCGATTCATTGCTCCTGATCGAACATCACCCGCTGCAAAGATTCCAGGAACACACGTTTCCAGCAGATAGGGTTCACGTCTGAGTTTCCAATTGTCCTTGAAAGAAGGATACTTGGACAGCGAAGGTCCTGTTTCCAGGAAGCCTTTCCCGTCTTTTATCAAATCCATGGTCAGCCAGTCCGTGACCGGTTTGGCTCCGATGAAGATAAACAATGCAGCTGCGGGTTTTGCCTCTACGGTGTTGGTGGCGTTATTCTTTAACACCACTTCCTCTAATCGATCTTTCCCTTTTACTTCGGTAATTTCCGTGTTTCCAACCAATTGAATGTTATCCGTTCCATTGATTTGATCAATTAAGTAACTTGACATACTTGTACTGAGATCCGGTTTTCTGATCACAATAAATACCTTCCTGGCAAATTTTGACAAGTACATGGCTGCCTGACCTGCCGAGTTTCCTCCGCCCACAATGTACACGTCCTGATTTTTGCAAGCATGTGCTTCTGTGGTGGCAGCACCATAATAAATACCGGCTCCGGTAAACTCATCAATTCCCTGGGCTGGGTGTTTGCGATAGTCCACGCCACTGGTGATGATGACGGCCTTGGTATTGATGGTTTCACCGTCCTTCAATGTCAGAATCTTATAGTTGTCCTTGACTTCCAAATTTGTAACCTCCTGGGGGGACAGAAACTCAATTCCAAACCGTGTGGCTTGTGAAATTGCTCTTCTCGATAAGTCAGCACCGCTTAGGCCTTTAGGGAACCCGAGATAGTTTTCAATTCGTGAGCTAGTGCCTGCCTGTCCTCCCGGGGCTCTCCGCTCTATGAGTATGGTATTCAAACCTTCGGATCCTCCGTAGACACCGGCTGCGAGTCCCGCAGGTCCGGCACCTATGACCGCCACGTCATACATGGTCTGGGCAGCCTTGATCTGCATACCTGCCTTTTCTCCCACTTGCGAAATCGTTGGGTTCTTTAACAGATCTCCATCCTCAAAAATGACTGCGGGGAGTTCGCTGGTTGCAACATTGTTCAGGCTAAGCAGCTCTTTTGCCTCTTCGTTTGTCTCAATGTCCATCCACATGTACGGGATAAGATTGCCTGCGAGGAAATCTTTTATTTCGTGGGACTTTGGCGCCCATTGGTACCCAATGATTTTGATGCCACTGAAATCAGGTATGTAACCCGCTTGCCATTCTTCGAGTTGATCATTTAGTACGGGATAAAGTTTTTCTTCAGGTGGATTCCAAGGCTTAAGCAGGTAATAGTCGAGGTTGACATCGTTAATTGCCTTAATTGCTGCCTCCGTATCCGAGTAGGCTGTGAGGAGAACTCTCTTTGCTTCCGGATAAAAGGCCAATGCTTTCTCAAGAAATTCCACTCCAAGCATCTCTGGCATGCGTTGGTCTGATAAAAATAAGGCAATGACTTCTCCCTGAGTTTTGAGTTCTTTCAAGGTGTCCAATGCCTCGAGCGCAGATGTCGTTGCAAGGATGCGATAGTCTTTTCGGTATTCAGACCTTACGTCTCTGGTGACAGATTTGAGTACTGCATCATCATCATCAAGAAGGAATATGATTGGTTTTTTCTTCATTAGGCTTTGATTGGTAGACAAATAGTGAAGGTAGTATTTCCTGGGGTCGAATCTACGTCAATGGTACCATTGTGTTGAATTCTCACCACCTGGAGTACGTTTTCGAGTCCGAGACCTGTCCCTTTTCCAATTGCTTTTGTCGTGAAGAACGGGTCAAATATTTTATCCTTCACTTCGTCGGGTATTCCGGTTCCCGTATCTGAAATTTTGACGGTAAAAAATGTATCTGATGCGCTTGTTGCTACGGTCAATACCTTGCTTTCTGTCGATTCCATGGCATCAATCGCATTGTCCAGAAGATTCGTCCACACCTGGTTTACAGCACTTGGTAAAATCTCAGGAAGCGGCAGATTTTCGCCGTAAGATCTGGTGACCTCGATGGAATTTTCCTTTAGTTTATGTTTTAGCATAGTCAAGGTAGTATCCAGCCCCGAATGCACGTCCGTCGCGACCTTTTCAGGAGCTTGATCCATATGGGTGTAGCTTTTGATGGACAAGACCAACTTGTTTATTCGTTCCGAAGCGTCTGCTATCTCGCCAACCAACTTTTCCGTTGTAATTACCTGATTAACCCAATTCAAAACGGGTGGGAGGTGCTCTTCTGGCGTGGTCTCCCCAATGCTTTCAAAATCCTCGATCGTAAAACCGAAATCAACTGCGTTGTCGGCCAATTCTTCCGGATCTTCCAAATCATGATCATACAGCCAATCGATGAGCTCGTCTTCCCGCTTACTGCGTTCTATCAGTGGCAATTGGATCAACCCTTGCTTCAGCTTGTCAAAAAGCAAGTCATTCACCGCGTCGATCTGGTCTTCATTCATCTGAATTTTAGCCACCTGTTTGAAACGATCAGGAGCATAGGACAAATGCTTAGAAAGCTCTTTCGAGCTCCGGACTACAGCTGCAGAAGGGTTGTTTAATTCATGAGCCAAGCCAGCAGATAATTTCCCTAACGATAGAAGCTTATCGTCCATTTGTTCATTTTTGGTTAGCTGCCGAATTCTGGAACTCATCTGGTGCACAAAAACCGTAGTAAGCTCATGGCACTCACAGATCATATCTCGGAACTGATCACGACCTAACGTAAACACTTGGGTGTCTTGTTCTGCTTCGCAAAAACCTTTCCCGGTGGTGGCTCTGGAGTAGGGAAGAAGTCCGGTTATTGCAGGTCCTTTAATGTTGCCGACAATCTGGAACTGATTGTTCTTCTCCAGTTTGATGGTAAAGTTGCCAGCGGGTATCAGGTACATTTCGTCAATGGCCACCCCACTTGCAAAAATGTAGTCTCCTTTTTTGACTTCTTTCGTTTTGACCTGCTCAGAAATCCATCGAAGCTGCTCCTCAGGAACACCTTCAAACTGCGTAAACGTCTTGAGTGATTCGAGAATATCCATAGTGACTAATGCTAATGTTTAGTAAACCATTTCCGGCTGCTCTTAATTCACTAATTTCTGTTTTCTTCCATTATTTGTTGAATGTAGCCATTATTCGTGTATTGACCACTAGCGAAATAAGGCCACCAATGACATAGGTTATTGCTAATCCCATGAATACTCCTTTGACCTCAAACAATTCCTTACCCAGGAAGATCACCGGCAAACCAATCACCAACATTTGTGCGACAATGATGAGCGATGCCTGAAGTGGCTTATTGATGGTGTTGAGGTTGCTATTGATGATGCTAAGAATTCCTTGTAGACCGTACCCTGCTGGTACAATCCAAAGAAAAAGTCGCACTGTTTCTATTACTTCAGGGGTATCATTAAAGATTGCACCAATTTGGTTTGCAAAAAGCGCCAATACGCCCCAGGCAAAGAATCCCCAAAGGATGGAAAAACGGCTGCTGAGCTTTACGGCTTCTTTCATTCGATCTATTTGACCTTTACCTAGGTTTTGGCCAACGAACGGGCCAATGGAAGCTGCAAGGGCAAAGACCAAGCTATTTGCCAGGAATTCAATGCGACTTCCGACGCCAAATGCTGCCACTGCAAATTCCCCATAGCTCGCTAACATCGCCGTGATGATTCCGGTCGCAATGGGCACCACTAACCGGGCCAAGGCCGAAGGCAATGCAATGAACAAAATACTTTTCCAGCAGCCGGAAAGGACCTTGTACGTTGGGATATCAAAGGTGATGAGACGTTCTCTCTTGATAAGGACATAGAAGGATAAAACCATGGTGAGCCCTCGGGAAACTGCGGTGGCAATGGCGGCTCCTTCCAGACCAAGCGCAGGGAATCCCCAGTACCCAAAAATCAGGATCGGATCTAAGATTGCGTTGACAAGGACTGCGAATAGCATAATGTAGGTGGGGGTTTGGGCATCACCGGTGGAGCGGATCGCGCTGTTGCCAACGAATGGAACGGAAACGAAAAACAATGCGAAGTACCAAATCCGCATGTACTTGCCCGCCATGGTGGCGGTTTCGCCATCTGCTCCTAAGAGTTTCAACGTAGGTTCAATGGTCAAAAGTCCGATAGCTACAAATATTCCGGTAAGCAACAGCGTGAGAAAGATGCTATCTGTGGTTTCGCGTGCTGCCTTGTTTCGATCACTTTTTCCGATGGATTTGGCAATCAATGCCGTAGCACCAATTCCAATCCCTTGGATGATACTAAAAATGACCATGATCACGGGGAAGGTGAAGCTCAACGCCGCCAGCTCTGACTTACCAAGCTTTCCCACAAAGTAGGTATCGATCAGGTTAAAGGCCACCATGCTGATCATCCCAAGCATCATTGGCAAGGTCAACTGGATTAATTTCTTTGGGATGCTTCCCTCGGTCAGGTCTCTTCGTTTGCTCATTTGGCGTAAGTTAGGTCATGAGTTGATTACTAAGCTAGGTCCTGACGAACAAGTTCAAACTGTACTTTCCGGACCCCATGATCGGTATCCCATTGTCTGACTTCTGTGAATCCTAATTTCCGGTAGAGGGTGGTGGCGGGACCATTATCTACACCGGTTTCTACTACGAATCTGGGTGTCCTGAAATGCACAAGGGTGTATTCCATTAAAGCCTTACCGATCCCTTGTCGGAAAAAGTCAGGATGCACGACTAAACTGTTGATACTGGTCGTATTGGGAAGGCTTTCAATTTCAATGACTCCCGCCAGGGTTTCTTCTCTTAGGTAACCGAAGAATTGAGTGGGGGTACTTAGAAAGCGTTCAAGTGGTCGCTTCAGCGGTGGAAAATCCACCGCTTTGAGTAAGGCAGCCTCGATCTTGTATGAAGCCTGGAAAATGGCACGAATGTCTTTAGCTACATGAGGATTGGTATGATTCAAGCGCCTGATCATCGGGTGAAGATAGGCCCTAAAGTATAAGCCTGCTAATTGCTAACGGATGGTCTTTGAATAAAGCACCAAAGAACCTGCTCGAACCCTCTGAATAGGTCAAAGCGGGTTTTCTCCTCTGTCGATGACATGATAATGAGACATGATAATGAGACAATCTACCTTACACCACGAATTGATCAGTCTTTGTCCTTTTTGGATGAGGCAGGAATACAACTGGTCAACAGATCACCTGATGAATGTCCTTGAGTGCAAGGACTCGATCAGTCGCACCCGTTTGGATGGCTGACCTGGGCATACCAAAGACCACAGACGAAGCTTCATCTTGCGCAATGGTAACAGCTCCAGCTTTTTTCATCTCGAGCATTCCCTGTGCTCCGTCTGCTCCCATGCCTGTCAGCAAAATTCCGGTGCAGTTCTTGCCTGCATAGTTGGCGGCGGAATGAAATAACACATCCACAGAAGGGCGATGCCGATTTACTAGCGGACCTTCCTTTACTTGTACATAGTACCTGGCACCAGAACGCTTTACATACATGTGTTTATTCCCAGGTGCTATCAGGACTGTACCTCTCAAGATGGAGTCACCGTCTTTTGCCTCTCGAACCTGCATCTTGCACTGGGCATTCAAGCTGTCTGCAAAAGAGCGGGTAAACTTCTCTGGCATGTGTTGTACGATTGCTATTCCTGGGGCATTCTGGGGTAGTTTAGCTAATAGCGTTCGTATTGCCACTGTGCCACCTGTTGAGGCTCCAATGACCACAATGCGTTCAGATGTTTTGAGCATACTTGCGCCTTTCGCGAACTTAGGTTGGGAGCCATTTTTGGTTGGACTTCCGGATTTCGCTGACTTTTCTGTGGCACTTCTACGATGCACTCGGGCAAGTGTTGCGGCCCTGATGGCTTCCAGTATGCGGACCCGATTCTCCTCGACCTCTTCACCAAGGCCATGCATGCTTGGCTTGTTGATGACGTCCACAGCGCCGTAGTGTAACGCCTCCAGTGCGGTCTGCGACCCTTTCTCCGTAAGGGAGGATACAATTACCACCGGAACGGGATATTGTGACATGAGTGTTTTGAGGAAGGTGATGCCATCCATGCGTGGCATCTCGATGTCCAGCGTGATGGCATCGGGTATGTTCTTCTTGAGCTTTTCTGCGGCAAAGTAGGGATCTGCTGCGGTGCCCATCACTTCCAGATCTGTGGTGGTCTCAATCAGATCGGAAAGGGCATTTCTGACAAGGGCAGAGTCATCGATGATCAAAATTTTCTTTTTGGAAATGGTCATTCCATCGCTTTTTGTTTATCGGAGATTGGGTGGCTTAGCGTTGCTTTTCTGGCAGGATATATGCCTAATGCTACGCCTGTGCTTCTGCCATTTCTTCCAGTTCGTTCTTAGCAAACAGCTTATTAATGTTCAGGATCATAACAAACTTCTCCCCATGGTTCACAATCCCTTCGATGTACGGAGCACGTTCATAATCTTCCAGGCTGGGAGGGGGTAGGATTTCCTCCGTGTTGATGGTGATGACCTCTTTTGCCAGGTCCACAATGGCACCAAGGGTCAGCGTCTGGTCACCGGTCCGGATATCCAAGACAAGAATGCGAGTTCTATTAGTGTATTCAACACTGTCCAGGCCCAGCTTCGTACGGGTATCCACCACGGGTAGGATATTTCCTCGTAGGTTGATGATACCTTTCATGTAAGCAGGCGATTCCGGAACGCGCGTGATGTCCGTCATTTCCAAGATTTTGGCTACGCAATTGACCGACACACAAAACATCTCCTGATCCAGGTTGAAGGTGAGGTGAGATTCGGTGGGTATTTCGAGGGTATTTTCTTCCATATGTCTGTTCAGTTAGTTGATTAGTTTTTCCATATCCAGTACAAAGGCAAGCTTTCCATCTCCCAGAATGGTGCCACCCAGAATGAAGTCTTGTTTTTCATAGTAATCGCCCAGGGGTTTAAGCACCGTCTGGACTTGTCCTTTGATCTCATCCACGGCCACGCCTTTTTCGTGGTTGCCTACGTTCACTGTAATGACATCCACAGTATCGCTGCCGGACGATGCGATCTGATATTTTTCCTCAATAGAGACCACTGAGAGCTGTTTTCCGTCAAATTCAAGGATATCTGAACCCTTAGGGCGGTCGTCGAAGGTCTTCCGATCAAAGCGGTGGACCTCCCGGATGGTGTTCATAGGCATCACCAGATGGGTTTCTCCCACGCGGGTATGTAGTCCTTCGAGGATGGAGAGTGACAACGGAAGTTTGACCGTGGTCTTGGTGCCTTTACCTGGCTCGGAGGTGATGAAGACCTCGCCACGCATTTCCATCACCTTTCTACGAACCACATCCATGCCCACACCTCGGCCGGAGACGTCACTGACTTTTGCGGCAGTAGAAAAGCCGGGATGAAAAACCAATTGGATGATTTCTTCATCGGTCATGTGGTCACCTTTCTTGATCAGGCCTTTTTCAATGGCTTTCTTCCGAATTTTTTCAGGATCAATACCGGCACCATCATCCTCAATTTCAATGAAGACGAGGTTGCCGCTGTAGTAGGAGTTTAGGTGAATGGTACCGGTGGCAGGTTTGCCTTGTGCTGTACGCTTTTTGGGAGGCTCAATGCCATGGTCAATACAGTTGCGCAAAATATGCAGTAAGGGGTCCTGCAAATTCGTGATGACCTTCCGATCCAGCTCGGTTTCGAATCCTGTGCTTTGGAATTGTACTTTCTTTTCCAGGCTCTGCGAGAGATCTCTCACCAACCGGGAAAATCTTGTTTCGAGTGTTTTTAAGGGTACTAGACTGATGGAGAAAATCGTATCGCGTAGGCTTTCACTGATGAAATGAATGCTGTCTGATACATGAAGCAGTGCTTCCGAGTGAGAGCTTTCGGCTTCATTCTTCAACGCCGCCTGAATGGTGACCAATTCGCTCACCCAGTTCATCAGATCGTCAATCTTGCTTTGCTCAACTTTGATGTAGTTGGTACCATTAGAGGCCTTTGTTACCTTTTCAGGTCTTTGTGCTGGCAATGGATTCGCCATTTTATTGCTTTCTGCTAAGGCGATTTCTGCTGCTTGAATTAACTCCCTGGCATATTTTTTCAATGCATTCCTTAACGGTGCTGCTTTTCCTGTCTTTAGTTTGGCTTGGAATGGTTGAAGCAGCACCTGTGCAACCGGAACTCCTTCCAGTGGATAGCATTCAATCTTTAGTTCTAGGTCGTCTTCCACGAAGAGAAACAGGGCACGTAGCTCATCTTCTTTCATTTCTGAAACGAAAAGCAGGTGCCAGGCGGTGATCTTCTTGCCTTTCTGCACGGAATGGAGCACGGATTCGGCTTCATCCAGGAGGTCCCGGATGATGAAATGCACGGGATGCCCATCTCCTTCAGATACAGGTACTTTTGTTTGCAACTGCAACGAATAAATGGAGGTAATCGTTTTTCGTGCCTGCTGGTCACCATCTGCAAAGTGCTGGATGGACGCAGTAGTGGCAGAGATGGCTTCCTGGAGCATCGCTAGAAGGTCTTTCTCCTCCTGACTCTTTAGTTCAGGGGTGTGCAGCGTTTCCCGAATGAAGTCGACCGCATTCAGACTCAGCTGCACCAACTCCTCCGAAAGTGGTTGTTGTGTCTCATTGAATTCCTCAAAGACCGACTCAAGCTTATGCGTGAAATCTCCAAGCTCCTTTCGGTCAAACATATAGAGCGAACCTTTTACCGTGTGAAGTTCTCTGAATATCATATTGAACAAATCCTGATTCAAGACGTCCGGCTGTATACGAAGTAGATTTTCCTCCAGTTGGTTTAGCACCTCAGTGGTGTCTTCGGCAAAAAGTTCTTCCCCTTTACTCATGCTTTTTCGATGGCATAGCTAATCTGTGACAGAAATGAATCCATCTTGAATGGCTTCTTGACCCAGGCTGACAGCCCGATTTCCTTAGCCGACTTCATTTTCTCTGGCTCCGCCCGAGAGGTGAGCATGATGAAGGGCAGGTTACGTAAAGTAGGGGTGGAGCGGACCTGCTCGAGTAGTTCCAGTCCGTTCATGTTGGGCATGTCGTAGTCACTCACCACCAGGTCGAACTCTTTGGGTTTGCTCTTGAGCAGGGCAAGCGCCTCGTCTCCGTCGCTGGCTTTGGTAATTTCAAAACCTTTAAGGCGCAGGCGCGCACTTACCATATCGCGGATGGCATCAAGGTCGTCGATCAGTAGGATTTTGTTTTTGTTGGTCATGTTTGCCTTTTTCTCTTTTTTAGTTTCGCTTAATTGATTGTCGCATTATATGTGATGTATTTCATTCGAACCAGCCCTGTCCGGGTGTTAAAAATGATTTTTCTCCCTCTTTCCCCCCCAAGGTTCATTGCTGTGATGTTGATGCCATGTCCGGAAAGCTTTTTTTTACTCATCTCAATGTTTTGGTAACCTATGTTCGGGTGTGCCTTCGTGCTAGAACTTCCACCGAAAACCTTCGCTACCAGATGTTTTGTAGAGGAACCCATTGTTGACATCTTCTGAATGAGTTGTTCGATAGAGTAATCTCCGTACATGTGGCTAGGTGTACCCTTCCCATGCCAGTGTGGCAGCATGAAGTGGTTAATGCCTCCTTTTTCTTGAACAGGGTCATAAAGACAAACGGAGACACATGACCCCAGAATGGTACTTACCAGCAGGTCTTCTGTCGGTGCAACGTAGTGCGACGGATGTAAAAAATATCTCTTTAGTGGCATATGTATGGTGGTTGCATCCATCAGATTTTTTGATAAATCGTGGGTTGAAGTTGTTGGAGAGGTAAATCCATGCCATTAATGGATTCGGAATGGCCTAGAAAGAAGTATCCTCCTTTTTTGAGTGTCTGGCACTGCTTTCGGACAACCGCTTCCTGTGTCTTGCGATCGAAATAGATCAAGACATTCCTGCAAAAGACTACATCAAATGTGCTGGCTTCTCCATAGTAAGGTTGCATTAGGTTGAGTCGGGAAAAGGACACTTTCTTACGCAGCTCAGGGACAACTCTCACCAGCTTCTTGCTACGATCCTTGCTGCGCAAAAAGTAGCGCTCTTTAAGATGTAAGGGAAGCTTTGTTAGACTGTTCGAAGAATACACGCCGGCGGTGGCCTTTTTTAGAATCTCAGACGAGATATCAGTGCCATGAACGGTATAGTCGATCATACCTTGGGTTCGGTTGAATTCCTCAATTACCATGCAGGTCGTATACACCTCTTCTCCACTGGATGAGGCTGCGCTCCATAGCTTGAGTGGCCGCAAAGTTCCATGTTGCTGAACGTGCTGCGGAAGAATCACCTGGGTCAGGAACTCAAAATGGGCAGCTTCCCTGAAGAAATCCGTCTTGTTCGTAGAGACTCGATCCACCATGTGGACGACCTCCTTTTTGCCATTCGGACTTGAAACGAAGTCATAGTACTCCCTGAAGGACTTCAACTGAAGCTGTTGTAGTCGGACCTGCAGCCTGCCTTCCAGCATGGTCTTCTTAGTCAGCGGCAATTTGATCCCGTAGCCGTCGTAAATAAACCGGCTGAGTTTGTTAAACTCCGTTTCTTTGAGCGCTATTTTCCCAGAGAGGTTCAATATTTTTCGAAGTCGCTGTCCTTGTGGTCGAATTCTGTCATGTCAAGCTCCACACCTTCGGAGGACTCGTTATTAGTTAGGGTTCCCATTGGCGCAGGAGAGGGGATTGCTGCACCATTGGTGTATACTGGAGTTGTATTGACTATTCTTCTTGCTCCATTGCTTAGAGGGTCATTTTCCAGATCAAAGTAGTTAATGGTTGCTCGCATCGAATCCGCCTGGATTGACAATTCTTCTGAATTGTTAGCCAGTTGCTCCGCACCAGCAGCATTCTGCTGGGTAATGTGATTGAGTTGCTGGATCGCTTCGTTTACCTGCTGCGCTCCCAGGTTTTGTTCCCCACTGGCTACATTGATTTCCTGGACCAGTTGAGCCGTCTTTTCAATGTTTGGTACGAGATCTTCAAACAACTGACCTGCTGTCTCGGAGATCTCGACACTCGTCTTGGTTAGCTCGTCAATTTCCACGGCAGATACCTGCGAGCGTTCCGCCAGCTTTCGGACCTCCGCAGCTACAATTGCAAAGCCCTTACCTGCCTCGCCGGCACGAGCAGCCTCTACAGCAGCATTTAGTGCCAAAATATCGGTCTGTCGCGCAATCTCGCTGATAATGGAAACCTTCTCGGCGATGTCTTTCATGGAGACAACCGTTTTATTGATGGCTGTTTTTCCCTCGTCTACGTCCTTGACGGCTTTCAAGGCCATGGTTTCAGTTTGGCGAGCATTGTCCGTGTTTTGCTGGATGTTCGCGACCATTTCCTCCATTGAAGAGGAGATTTCCTCCATTGAGGCTGCTTGCGTACTTGCTCCTTCGGAAATGTTCTGTGCTGAAGTACTCATTTCGCCGCTGGCCTGCGTCACCGAGTTGGCACCTGTTCGCACTTCAGCAACGACTCCCTTAAGCTTGGTGACCATGTCTTTCATGTTTTCGTATAGTCCGGTGTGAGCTCTACCATTGAAACGAATGTTTAAATTTCCATTCGCTACTTCATTTGCCATATCAGCTACCTCTTTTGGTTCACCTCCCAGCGTTTGCATCACTTTCTTGGTGATAAAAAGAATGAGACCAATGCCCACCAGAAAGGCAAGTGCCGTGCCACCTAGAACAGTTGCTTTAGCACGAAAGGCAGTACTGTTCTGACTTTCCAGTCTCTCGCCAAGTAATCTTGTTTCTTCATCAGTGATGTTTTTAATAATTGACCGCATTTCATCGATAATCTTTTTGCCCTCTGCCTTATTAAATTCGTTATAAAGCGTAGTCATATCTACTGTTTTGGCTTCAGCTTTTCCTAGCGTGATACACCTTTCTGCATACTCATTCACCCAGCCAAGTGCAGCATTTCGTAGTAGCTGACCTGCATTTGCCCGATTTAAGTGGCTCTCAAGTTTAGATTTCCCTTCATTGTAGGGCTCCAAATAGTTTTCTCCCTCATTTAGAAGAAACCCTCTAAGCCCGGTCTCCATGTTGATCATGTCAATAATGATCAAGTTCTTATTGTTTTCAGACATAGAGGAGGAGGCTACTATTCTTCTCACTTCATCCATTCGCTTTTTGCCAATTCCGGATTGGATGATGTCAAATATTTCACGCTCATAACCTTCGCCTTCCATGATAGATTTTCTGAGTGCTATGAACTTTTTTGCTACGTTCTTTCTCCAGTTTTTGGCAAGCTTTTCAATGTCTTCAAGACGCCTCACCTGGGCTGGATTGATGCTTAAAGTCACCTTTAGTTCTTCCAGAAGTTCATCAAAAGATTCTCTCCCTTCTTCATAAGGTTCTAGCCAATCTTCCTGACCAGAAACAGTGAATCCATTAAGGCCAGTTTCTTGGTCGATCATAAATCCTTTGAGTTGGTTAGCCCTGTCGATTACTTTGTATGTAAACTCCACTTCTTTGGTAGTGTCCTGAAGGCTATTGATACTAATGAAAACTGTAATTCCAATAATCAGTAGCAGGGCCAGCGTAATGCCGTTTCCTAAAAAAAGTTGTGTTCTAAATTTCATGGTTCGTCGTTCGTAAGTGGGTTGGTAAATGTCATGCTAGTAGGTAATTGAGAATCTTAAAAGTCCTGAGAATGAGTTTTTCAGGAGCGGATTGGCTCCCGGGTTGATGAGGTACTGAAGATCAGGTTGAATGACCAGGTGATCTCCAATTGCGATGGCATAGTTGGCTTCAATGATCGACCGGCTGTTGTCGGTGTTCATCGTTCGAACTACGTCATTGTTGATGGAAGAGATAACAAGTCCTAAGAAAAGGTTGTCACGATCCCTGCCTTCAAGTAGCCCCTTGTAATTGATACCGGTGCTGAAAAATAAGGGGACCAGGTTTTGCTCGCCAGGAGCACTTCCTAACTGCAGAAAAACTCCGAGACCTTGATCTGACTCGTCATCTTCGGGTAGGATGAGCTGATCGGTGATAAGGTAAAAGCCTACGTTTCTGCGGACTTCCAAATCCGCATCCAAGACACTGGGAAATGCTCCGGAGTGATACATTGCGCCAAGCTTTATAATGCCTCGCTTGCGAATGAAGTGTGCTTCAAAGCGGGAGTGGGTAGACCCATCCAGGTTCCACTTGACGTTGTATCTGTCATTTTCAAAGTCCTCAGCAAATCCAAGATACACTGCTCCTTGCAGCGTCACAGAAGTCTGACCCAACTTGAGGTTGCGGTACTGCGCATAGATGGTGGGCATGGTGCGCGGGAAGATGGAAAAGGCATTGCCCGCGTTTGGGGTAATGCTGGGGTTCATCCCAAAGGCGGAGTTGATCGACTGACCAGCATAGGCACTCGTGCCCATGGACGTATTCATGTCGTGTTGCCCTATAAGAACAAAGCCGTTGGTGAAACGGTGCTTATACCAGAGTTCAAAGAGGCCTGTTCGCTCGGGAGCCGCTTCATTTCTGGAGATGGGCTGAAAGTCGCCGATGTACTTGGCGGTAGGATTGCCGCCGTGCATGTTGACGCCGTTGAAGAAGAATTCACCGTTCTTCCACAACCCGGCATATTCGGTATTGAGGCTTATGGTGAAATGGACGCGTCCGACATAGCCTGTTCCTTGATCTAATCCTCCCCTGAAGTTGGAAAATAGTCCTCCTTGTATGGAGGTGTGGAAGGTGATCGGCTCAGACCTCTCTTCGTTTTGAGCGAAGGTGCTTGCGCTGACAGTAAAAAGAAAAAGCATAAGAGTGCTTCTTCTTAGTACGCTTAGGGCGAAATACATAGGTTTTCGTGGTTGGGTCATATTACTCCAGATGTCTTCACAAATGGGTGGTTTGCCTGTAATTAATATTATCAATTGATAATATTTCGGCAATAGTCAGGTAAAACAAGTGGAGCTTCAAGAGGATTACCGCCTAAAAGCAACTAGTTATTATGCTTACGACTTTTTATGATGCTTGCATGTTACGTTTTATGCAAATAGATCAATTTAAAACGGTTGCGATAATTTTGTTGGAGTGGTTTATGGCGCGAAAGCACCCATGTCTTCAATAGGTGTTTTTGGGAACCCAGCGCCCCAAGATGGTTCTCATGGCCTGGGAGGTCTGACTTCATTCAGAGTAGGCAGAAGGTTTAGAGCCTAGAATGGAATTCCAAAGTCAAGTTCAACGAACATCGATGGAAATTGACTCTGCGAAAACTATCTCAATTAAATTAATTAAACGTAATAAAGCAATCGGTGCCAAATCGAAAAATCGGATTTTAGGAAATTTCGGGCAAGCCAATTAAGTGGCTGACGTTAATAGGAATGATTTCATTTTTGTCGAACGAAAGGAGAAAGACTTATTGTATAGGAAGATTCTTCGAGCCTCAACCTTTAATCTTATCACCCTACAACCTTTGTTAACCGATTTGCTGAAGTTAACTTCATAAAGCTGGTCATGATTAAAGAACTCCAAACGCCTTCTTTTGCAGTGACTATCTGATGGCCTCCCTAGTTGTGGGTAGTTGCATCTTCAGACCAGCTGGCCTCTAGGACTAAGATAGAAGT
>CAZQJU010000007.1:52778-67827 GCA_964593185.1 uncultured Roseivirgaceae bacterium | reverse complement strand
AGGTGAAGATCAGCATACTTGTTCGCCATGGTTTTTGTTGTTTGATGAAGGGCTACTATAAATTTCGACAAGCCATGGCGTTATACAATACCCACTTTTAGGTATTCTGTTGTACAATCTGAAGAACATCATTGGACTATTTGCAGGAGGGTCCTTGCGCTTTGCGAAAGATTATCAAATGAGAATGGAGGTCTTGGTGAAAGGACATCACCTCATCTTAGGTAAACTAGTGCTTACCAGTACCGCTTGATCGTTTGCAAAAACGGAGAATGTACACCCCCAGCCGCCACGATCTCACGGCCAAAAATATACTGGTCACCTCCCTGAAAATCGGTAACCACTCCGCCGGCCTCCTGCACCAGGATCACGCCGGCCGCAATGTCGTACGAATTGAGGTTGTACTCAAAAAAGCCGCCATAGCGTCCACAGGCGACGTAGGCCATATCTGCTGCCGCACTGCCCATACGACGCAAGCCTTGTGTGTCTTTCATCAGGTCGTTCAAGATGCGTAGGTACTCCTCCAACTTCTCAAAGTTGTAGTAAGGGAAACCCGTGGCAAGCACCACTTCGCTGATCTGGTTGCGCTCCGACACTCGGATCGGTTGGCCGTCCAGGAAGGCTCCTCCATCTTTCCAGGCGTAAAAACATTCGTCATTTGCGACTTCGTATACAACACCGGAGACAATGGCGCCATCATGCATTAAGGCAACGCTTACGCAGTAGTTGGGAAGGCCATGCACAAAGTTGGTGGTCCCATCCAGCGGATCGATGATCCAGGTATATTCTTTCTCTCCCTGATCGGTGGTGCCCTCCTCGGTGATAAAGCCGGCCGACGGAACGAGCTCCTGCAGCTTCGTGACCAGTTGCTTCTCCGCCTCACGATCTACGTATGATACCAGGTCGCTGGGGCCTTTGCTTTCCACGCGGTCGTACGAGAAGGTTTTGCGCTCCGTCCGAATGAACGCACCCACACTTTTTGCAAGTGTCACGACTTCCGATGTGATGGCTTCGAGGTTCATGATGCCCCCTCAATTACAATGACAAATTCTCCTTTGATGGTTTTCTCTTTGAAATAAGCTAACACTTCCGCGATTGTTCCTGTTTTCGTTTCCTCAAACTTTTTGGTCAGCTCCCGTGATACAGAAATCTTACGCTCTTCGCCCAACAGCTCCAAAAACTGCTCCAGGGCCTTGATCAAGCGATGGGGAGATTCGTAGCATACCACCGTCCTTAACTCTTCTTTCCAGGAGGCAATCCGCGTTTGCCTTCCCTTTTTATGGGGTAGAAATCCTTCATAGATAAAGCGATCTGTAGGAAATCCCGACTTAATGAGCGCCGGAACAAAGGCTGTTGCGCCCGGCAAGGACTCCACCGCTATGTTGTGGGCCAATGCGGCTCGGGTTAGTAGAAAGCCCGGATCAGAGATTCCCGGAGTGCCTGCATCCGAGATCAGCGCGATCTGCTTTCCTTCGCCAAGCAAGGCAATGATCTGGTCGACACGTTTGTGCTCATTGTGTGCATGAAAACTTTGGGTGGGAGTGGTAATAGCATAGTGCTTCAAAAGGAAGCCGGAGGTTCGGGTGTCTTCAGCCAAAATAAGCGCTACCTCCTGCAACACCTGAACCGCTCGATAGGTCATGTCGGCAAGATTGCCGATGGGGGTAGGGACTAAGTACAGTTTAGCATCGTCGATGGTCATGATCTGGCCTTACACCTTTTGACGGTTAAGCAACCAACTTGTCGATTTCCTTCGCCAGCTGACGGTCTTTTTCGGTGACGATGTCTCCAGCATCGTGCGTGCAAAGCTCAATTCGCACCGTATTGTACACATTACTCCAGTTCGGATGGTGATCCATTTTTTCCGCCACGATGGCCACCTGGCTCATGAATCCAAACGCTTCAATAAAGTCTTTGAATTCGAATGTCTTCTTTAGCTTATTGTCTTCTTCTATCCAATCCATGCTTATAGTGCGATAATTCCTTCAATGGTGTGTGCCTGCTTGTATACCTCTATCACTTCCTGACTCGATTGCATCTCTTTGTTTAAGGTGACACTTACGTACTTATTCCCGGAACTCGGTTTTAGCTTAACATCTGCCCCAACCAAAAGCGCCTTTACCTCTTCCTCATGTTCTGGTTTCACGATAAATTTAAAGGTATACCCTCCCGGAAAATCGTGATTGTTTTCCAGTTTCTCTTTAAATGCCTGTTCGTCCCAACTCATAGTTCAATATACAAAAAAAGCCATCCTGTTGGTTCAGCATGGCTTTAATCTTTTTTGGGTGTTTCCTTTAAAAGAACTTGTAGCGCATGTCTTCAATGTCCGCAAACTCCTTCACTGCATCGTCTATCTTCCGCGAAATAAAGATTCTGAAGTAGGATAAAGGAAAATCTGATACTAGCGCATTGGCGCCGAGACGCTGACCGGAAACCTGGACGGAGTAGGTAGAGTAGTCTTCCAAATCTTCCGGTAAGTCTTTTGCATTCAATTGCACGACGATTACGCCATCTTGCACGGCAAATGCACTGGTGATTTCCTCCTCATCCAAAGCGAAGGACAAGCCGATGGCCTCAGGTGCATAGCCCACACCCGAAATGTTATTGGAGAACAATTGCACGTCGGCCGTTCCGGTTTTTGCTTCACTCCCGTAGGCAGAAGCGATCGATTCCATGTCAGACATCTCAAGTCCGTTCAATTTTTCAACAATCATCTCGCCTTTCTTGTCATTGCGAACTTGACGCTCAACCTGATTTCGTACATCCTCCAGGTTGGCAACTCCTTTGTCTTGTTGTGCAGTCATCACCGCCACGATGTATTCATCGTTGATTTCCTTCACGTCGGAAACCTCGCCTACCTCGCCCTGGTTGTACAGCCAAAGGACCAATGAGCGCGCTTCCGCTAAACGTCCGATTCGCTGGGCATTTTGGCCTATTCGGTTTCCATTCTGGACAGTCAAACCTTGCTCTGCAGCAAGCGTTCTGAATTCTTCTGCATTCGTAGCAGTCGCTGCAAAAAGGTCGGCCTTTCGGTACGCTTCGTTTATGGTTTCGTCTGAAATGTACTGACTGATGTCTTTCCTGATTCGTGCGACCCGGTATACAGCGCTGTCCGGTTTTACTTGATCTACCCGAGACAATTTGTAGAACTCATACGCTCCATTGACAATGGCAGGCATTGAAATATATCCTGCAGGTTTTCCAGCGAGTGAATCCGGCAAATTCTCATCGTTGTACGAAATGAATGAATAGGGATCGTCTGAATTGATGCCCACAAAAGAAGAATCATTGGCTGTGGTAGCAATGTCAGCTCGTAGCTCCGCAATTTCATCCTGCACCACTGCGCTATCAGCAGCCGAAGCAGAGATCGAGAATGTAACGTATTCCAGGCTTCGCGTCTCATCACGCTCAAACTCAGAGGCATTGTCACGAATGTAGCTTTCCAGTTCTGCATCTGTTAAGGTCACCGTACTGTCTGCCATGCTTGAGTAAGGCACAAACACATACTCAATACTCGCGCTCGCACTTTGACTTTGGTGCTCTCCTTGTGCCTCGTACTTGGTTACATAATTCGTCTTGGCGAACAGGTTGTTGTACTTTTCCATCAACCGGCTAGGCACCAGTGATTGCTCGAAGGAGATCCATGAGTTTCGTTGCTGCGGTTGGGCTTGCTGTAAGGAAGAAAGGAAGTTGGTCACATTGGACTTGTCAAATTCACCTGTCTCAGGATTTCCGAAAAATTGCTTGATCTGCGGGCTGATGTTCGCTCCTTGCACCATGTCAACCAACTCATCGTTGGTCACTACCAGGCCAAGCTCATCAAATTGCGATTGGTAGGCTTCGTCAAGGATCAAAGCGTTCCATGCCTGATTTCGGATCTGGTCAAGCTCTTGCTGTAGCGGGTTTCTTCCTGCATTCAGTGCGAAGTTGTATGAAAGCTCATCGACCTTGTTTTGAAATCGGGTGTTGGTGATGGTTGCACCTGCAATTTCAGCGATGTCTTGATCTTGTCCGCCTCCCAATAGTGTTGAGTTTCCAATAAGATCGGTGCCAATAAAAGCCACCATGGTAACCATGATAGCCCCTACCACGATCTTTCCCATCTTATTTCTCAAAGTTCCTATTAATGCCATGTCTCTTTAATGCTCGTTTTTTGAGGTCGGCAAAAATAAGAAAATTATTTGCTAATGACCCATCCAGCAAGACTTAATCAACAATGGGCTTAACTCCCTGATAATTAGGGATTGAAGTTGCGATTTTACGAAGGGCTAACGACCTGCGATCGATTCCAATAATAGGAGAGGCTCAAGCCTGAAATAATGTGCCATATTCCCCACCACGCGGCGATGATGGCCATGCCTCCCAACCCTTCAAAAAAGGCAAAAATTAGGATTAGACCCAACCCTGAATTTTGGATCCCGGTTTCGATGGCGATGGATCGTCGGTCCTGCGGACTTAATCGAAAGAACTTCGCTACCTGATATCCAAGGGTTAAGGCCAATGCATTGTGTAGCAGTACCAAAACAACCACTAAATGGATGTAGGTTAAAAACAAGTCAACGTTGGCCTTGAAGGCCATCAACACAATACCCGCAAAAATGGCAATGGATAGGTAATGCATGGGTGGGTGAATTTTATCAGCAATCTTTGGCTGGTACTGTCGCAGCAACATCCCCAGAATGATCGGAATGATGAGAATCAGACTGACCGTTTTGAGCATCGACCAAAAATCAAGATCAACCGCCGTCAAAATGTTTGCAGTAGGTTCGTAAAGACCGGCCCAAAAGGCAAGGTTTATCGGGGTCATGAAAATGGCCAGGGAACTTGATACGGCTGTTAAGCTCACCGAAAGTGCTGCGTTGCCTCCGGACATCGCTGACATAAAGTTCGAAATGTTGCCTCCGGGGCAGGCGGCCACGAGCATCATACCGATCGCAAAACTCGGCCGTGGCTGGATGATCAAAATAAGCAAATAGGTGAGGGCCGGCAGCAACACAAACTGTGATAGAATTCCTGCAAATGCCGATTTGGGATTCTTCACTACCAACAAAAAGTCGGACGGTCTCAGGTTGATGGCCACACCAAACATGATAAATCCCAAACTGAGATTTAGCAGAAAGAGGTTATCCTCACTGAAGTTTAACGTGGCCTGATCAATCCCGTCCATCTTGGCAAGATAGAAAAAAATAAGCCACCCTTGTGGGGTGGCCTATCCAGTTTTTAAACTATTTACTACCTTAAATCTTATACTTTGGCAGACTTTACTGTCTTGATAATTCTTGCTGCGATTTTGTAGGGATCCCCGTTGGAAGCAGGCCTTCGATCTTCTAACCAACCTTTCCATCCGTTCTCTACCGTTGCAATTGGAATTCGAATAGAGGCCCCTCTATCAGATACTCCATAGGAGAATTGATCAATTGATTGCGTCTCGTGAGCCCCTGTCAACCGCTGGTCATTGTACGCTCCATATACTGCGATATGTTCATCGACAACTGGTCGGAAGGCCTCACAAATAGCCTCATACGTTTCTTTCTTGCCTGCATTTCTCAATATTGAATTAGAGAAGTTCGCGTGCATACCCGAACCATTCCAGTCACCTTTGATCGGTTTTGGATGCCATTCAATGTAATAGTGATATTGCTCCGTAATTCTCTCGAGAAGATACCTTGCTACCCACATTTCATCACCAGCCTGCTTAGCTCCTTTGGCAAAACATTGGAATTCCCACTGCCCTGCGGCTACTTCCTGGTTGATCCCTTCAACGTTGATTCCAGCAGCTAGGCACAGATCAAGATGCTCCTCCACAATTTCTCTACCCCAGGTGTTTTTCCCACCTACTGAACAATAGTACATTCCTTGAGGTCCTGGGTACCCACCCGGAGGAAAACCAAGTGGAAGGAGCGTTCGGGAATCCATGATGAAATACTCTTGCTCGAATCCAAACCAGAAATCATTGTCATCGTCTTCGATGGTCGCACGGCCGTTTGACTCGTGTGGGTTTCCCTCTGAATCCAAAACTTCTGTCATGACAAGCCACCCATTTTCTCTTGCGGGATCCGGATAAAGAGCCACTGGTTTTAAAAGACAATCTGAGGAGCCTCCTTCTGCCTGCTCTGTGGAGGAGCCATCAAAAGACCACATCGGGCAGTCTTCCAACTTGCCACCAAAGTCGCTAACTAATTTTGTTTTGCTTCTAACATTCTGTGTTGGTTTATACCCATCAAGCCACAGGTATTCGAGTTTTGCTTTCGCCATCTTTCTGTTTTTTTTGTTAAAATTTTAAAATTAAGGTTGATCCCCTACAAATGTAGAGGATCAAATCCAGTTTTCATTGAAAAATTTCTAATCATTAAAACGCGTACACAGCAGCTAAAACAAATGACGCCAAAGAACCCGTTGGTGACTCTCCTGTATCCGGTACAATGACATCTTCATCGTAGATGTCAATTCTCAACTCAGGAATGAACGTGAGGTCACCTACCGTCGCATTTGCCGTCAAGGTTAGGTCAATTACACTTTCAGCAACCGTATCTCCCAGACCAGGTAGCGCACCTACACCTTCGTCTGAAAAATACTCACCACGGATACCCATGGAGAAATCATCAGAAAAGGAGTTTTGAAGGTACACTGCACCTCCGTAGAAGTTGTCAGAGGCTGTTGTCGCATTGACACCGAAGTAGAAGGTATCAGATAGATCCCAACCTGCAGTCAAATCTGCCTGGAAGAAATCGTCGTCGAACAGGAAGTTCAAATACGCACCTCCATATCCCAACTGGACACCACCAAAATACTGTCCGTCAGGACTGAATTCTGTTGCATCTGTGGTATTCATGATGGCAGTCATCAATGAGAAGTCACCAAATGCAAAGTCCGCTTTTACTCCCGTGTGAGAGAACGGACCATAGGAAAACATGTACGACGTTGAGTAATTGAAGTTTGCAGTCGGAGAAATGACCTCATACCCTAAGAAGGTATTGAAGTTACCGATGGTAAGCGTGGTTACGTCACTCACATTCCAATACGCGTAAAGCTGATTGATGATTTGTGAGCTTCCCCCCGGTACACCGTTCAAGGTGGTATTGAGAGGGGATCCAAAAACCGCGTCTTCACCTCTTGGTCCGAAGACAAAGTCTGCTACAAATCCTGTCTTTTCACCACTTTTGGAAAGCACAAGATTTGCCATGCCCAATGAAAATCCCGGTCTGTTGGCAAAGGACGAAGTAGGTGCAGGAGCCCCAACGTCACCATCATTGGTGGCATTTAGGTTTGCTCTGTAGTACACATCCACAGATCCGGAGATCTCTAGCGGTGCTGCTTTTTCCTCTTCTTCTTGCGCAAACGTGATTCCCTGGAATACAAGTAGTAGCATGACGACGATAGCCGTTTTAATAATTAGTTTTGTATTTGTCTTCATGATTAGACTGTTTTTATAGTTTATGAATGAGATGTCATGGTCTCTCCGTCTTGAGTTCCAAATCGCTGACGGAGGGACCTAATTTTTTAGCTGTTATTCTGTGGTGATCGTATATCCTCTGATACCATGCTCGTGGCTATCCAGCCCTTCGGTCTCATGCTCTTCAGATACTCTGATTCCTATTGTTTTCTTCAGAACGAAGAAGATAATTGCAGCACAGACGAACGCGGCAATGCCACAAATGACTACGCCTTTAAGTTGTGTGACGAACGAATGATCTGCATTGATAGAGAAGATGCCTACCGCAAGTGTTCCCCAGATTCCACACGTTAGGTGAACAGAGATTGCGCCAACCACATCGTCTAGTTTAAGTTTATCTAATGTGATCGCTGACAATACCACGAGTATTCCGGCTACGACACCAACGATAATCGCATTTCCCGGCTCAATCACATCTGCGCCTGCGGTAATTCCAACGAGCCCGGCAAGGATACCATTCAATACCATACCAAGATCCAATCGTTTGAAAACGACATAGCCTGTGATATATCCAGCTAGTCCGCCTGCACAGGCTGCTAGTGAGGTAGTAACCAAAACAAACGATACCAATGCCGGATCTGCGGAAAGCACTGATCCGCCGTTGAAACCAAACCATCCCAACCAAAGTAGGAATACCCCGATCACCGCCAAAGGCACACTTGAACCTGGCTTGTCCACAACCTTTCCATCTACGTATTTACCCAATCTCGGGCCAAGAATAATGACACCGGCTAAAGCACCCCAGCCACCCACAGAGTGTACCAGCGTAGATCCGGCAAAGTCATAAAATCCCCAATCATCGAGGACGCCACCTCCCCATTTCCAACTGCCAATAACCGGGTACACTAACCCAACAAAAAGGAGCGTGAAAAGTAAGTAGGCATTTAGTTTAATCCGTTCAGCCACTGCACCAGATACGATTGTTGCAGCTGTCGCCGCAAACATGGCCTGGAACAAGAAGTCGGTCCAGTAGGTGTATCCTCCGCTTGCGTATCCAACGGTGTTGTCTGCAGTTCCAGAGGTCTCAAGTCCAAATCCTGCGAAACCAAACCATCCCGGCGTCTCGAATCCCGGATACATTAGATTGAATCCTACAATCGCATAGGTAAGGATTCCAATGATTGGTGTCAAGGTGTTCTTGAATAGGATGTTTACGGTGTTTTTGGACTGCCCGAAACCTGCTTCTACTCCAGCAAATCCCAGGTGCATGATAAAGACCAGCGCGGTCGCTACCATCATCCAAACATTGTTTGTTGTTAGCAAATTGTCGCCCATTTGTGCCAACACATCTGCAGCGACTTGCTCCCCTGCTACTGGACTATCCAATACAGGTGTTGCAGCCTCTACTACAGCTGTAGAATCCACCCCGGTAGAATCCGCATCTTGCAGTAAAAGCGTTGTTTTCTCAATTGCTTCCATAATTAAATTCTTGGTGACTCATGAATCTTTCCAATTCATGAAATCATTTGGTTTTTAGGTTTAATCAGAAAACAAAATTGTGACGAGATTCAATAAATCGTCGTTTAATCAATGAGATTTTTAAAAAAACAATAAAAAATTATGATGGGCACATTAATAAGTTCGATTTTTTAAAATTTGCTTTTTTTCCCTTCATTTATGCAGGTATTTTAACAATTTCCTAACACCAAATCGGTGTTTAAAGAGAGATAGGGTGGTTTTTGGCAAATTTCCACGGGCAATGTTTAGTTTATTAACATAAAAAAAGCCTGACACGAGGCCAGGCTGCTAATATTTGAGACCTTCGATCTTTATTGTTCCTTGCGAATGATGATATCGCCGTGCATGTTTTTGAATGTGAATTCAGGACCACCCCCGTTGATATTGCCAAATACCCAGGAATTCACCGAAACTTTGTACTCCCCTTCCTCAGACTTTACTTGTGGCTTTGAACGATCGATGCTCATTTCGAAGTCGGTAAAAATCTCTCCTTGATCCGAGCGCATTTTAGCTTTTGCTTTGATGCTGGGAGGGAAGGTCACGTCTACATTTCCATGTAAGGTTACGAATGACATCGGCTCGTTCGGAGTTACCTCAACAAAATTTACAATGATGTCTCCGTGAACGGTGTTCGAAACAATCGACCCGCTCATGTCCGTCATGGTCAGGGGTCCGTGTACTGCTGAAATTTCGTGGGTGCCCTTGATTCCTTTCACCGTGACCTTTCCATGTACCGTGGAAGTTTCCAGGTCAAAGTTCTCGGGAACTTTGATGGTCAGATTGATGGGCTTCTTCCAGGAATTCGTTTCGATCTCTACACGATTATTATTTTCCGAAGCACTGAGTTCGATTGGATTTGAGGCAATCCGTTTCATTCCCGCAGGCACGTTGCTTTTGCTTCGCGACTTGTCCTTATCGCAACTTCCACAACTATCGTCGGAACCTGTCCCTGCGACGGCCTCAATGATCACCTCATTGCCTCCGTATGCTTCAACTAAGATATCCCCTCGCACCAAGCCGACCTCAAGCTTGCCTCGTTCCCCCGGTTGGCTTAAAGGAATGGCGATTCGTTCGTTGAATTCCTGTCCGCTCACGGCATACGTAGCAAGCAGCAAAAGGATAACTAGTTTATTTTTCATCACTGTATTGTTGTTTCGTTTCATTATTCTGATTTCTTTAAGTACACATTGCCATTGATACTCCGGAAGGAAAGTTCAGGGCCATCGCTTCCGATTTCAATACCTGTTTTCGTTCCAATCTTGTATTTCCCGTTCTTTTCACTCTTGGTAACCCTTGGCGCCATTTTTTGATAGTCAAATGAAGAGTAAAGGTCCCCATTCATGCTGTCGAAGAAAATTTGGGCACTGAAATCTTCCGGCAATTCAAATTGAAAATCCCCATTCACTGTGTTAAAGGCAATCGGTTCTTCTGGTGACTCCAGGAAGTTGATGGTCACGTCGCCATTGACGGTGCTGGCCTGCCGAATGATTCGGGCGTTCTTGACTTCCACGGCGCCATTGACGTTGCATGCTTTGACGGGTCCATCAATGTTCTTTACAAATACATCCCCGTCGTTTATTGTCTTGGCTTCCAGATTCACGTTGGCAGGAACCTTGACCTTGTATTGATATTTGAATGCATATTCCGGCTGGCTTCGCATGTCGTATCCCCACTGACACCGCTTAATAAAAGGAGCCTTCGTAAAGAATCTAAGCGAATCATTGGAATTATAGATCCCTAGTTCCAATTCCTGCTTTGCTTTGCTTAGAAGTTTTTCGCTACTTGCCTCGAATACAATTTCCACATAAAGGTGGACCAACTCATCTTCCGATCGCTCCACCACCACGTCTCCGTTGATATTGTCGATGACGACCGTGGAAGCTTCGGATGAGCTTATTGGAAATGTTTTGAAAATGACCGTCTTCCCGTCTCGGGGGCTTTCTGCGGTCAGTGCCAGTAAGAGTAGTAGTAATTTCATTTTGTGTTTTTACGTTTTATGATTGGCGCAAAGTCTGAACACTTTGCTTGAGTTTCTCTTTTACGATCTGATCCTCCGTTGACTCTATCAGTTCTTGCATGGTCTTTAAGGAGGAAGTCGCTTGAATTTGCACCAGTACATCGGCTATGGCTACGAGCATCAGGGGAGAGTGCTGCATTTTCAGGGCATCCACCAATGCTTGCCTGACCTCAGCCTGATCCGCATAGCGGGTCAGCGACTCCAGAGATGCGAGTCTGACATTGAGGTTTTCATCTTGGTTCAGCGTCGCGATTAAGGCGTTGATTACCTTTTGGTCTGCGCTTGGCAACTCCGCTGCCAAATTCACCGCCCTGATCCGCTCCTGAGCTTTCGGCTGCTCTATCAAGGTAAGCATCATCATTTCCTTCATGCTTTGGATCTCTGAGCTCAAGACTTGTATATCCTCTTTCTGGGTTTGGGAGGGCAGCGCCCACCATCCGATGAAGAGACCTATGACCAGTGACGCGAGGCCCATCTGCCAGGTTTTGCTCACCTGCTCCATCAAGAGTGCTAGTAGTGATGGCTTCTTCTCAACACTTTCGGAATAGGCCGCCATCATCCCATCAAACCGAGCATCCATGGATACCGAAGGTTCAGGTCGCTCGATTTCCTCAAAAAGTGACCAGGTCTGCTCCATTTCCTTGAGCTCTGAAGCCAACTGTTCATCCTTAAGCAGATATGCATCAAGGGTCTTCTCATCTTGCGTTGAGATATCTCCCGACATCTTTTCCTGCCATAGTTCAATCACTCGTTCTTTTTCCATAATCAGACATCCAGTTTCAAATAGGACGCTCGTAGTTCTTTTAAAATTCGATGTACCCGTACCTTGACCGCACTTTCGGTAACTCCGTACATCTCCGCAACCTTTGCGTATTTCACTTTCTGAAATCGAACCAACTCGATCAACTCCCTTTTCTCCTCCGACAAGCGCTCCAAGGCTTTCTTTAAGTAGTTGAGCTCATCCGATCGTTCCATTTCGATTTCCTTATGTTCGCTGCCCTGCAACTTTTCCTCAAAAGGATTCATATCCTCCTGAAAGCTGTAGCGTTTGTTCTTTCGATAGTGATCCTTGTGCACATTTCTCGCCAGCTGAAACGCCCAGACTTCGAAATCCCCACTCTCTTTGTAGGTGTGTTTATACTTTAGTATCCGCACGAACACATTTTGAACCAGGTCTTCACTCGTCGCCCCATCGCTGGTCATCCCATAGAAGAAGCCAAAAAATCTTCGACTATAGCGCTTATACAAAAGGTTAAGCTTTTCAACTTCCCCTTCTTTTACTTTCAGCATTAGGTTGTGGTCTTCCAGTAGGTTCATTTGGCTAATTCTGACGGGGTAACCGAAGTAATTTCGGAAGGTTACATCGAGAATGAAAATTTTATGGTTTTGTGTGTTTAGGTTTGAATTATGAATCTGAAGGGATTAAAAACGTCGTTGTCCGGAGACCTGCATTTAGGGGATGCGATCCGAAAAATATACGCTACGGATGCGTCTGCTTACCGCGAACTCCCATTGGCGGTAGCTATTCCAACAGACGAAAATGATCTTAAAAAGCTGATCCATTTTGCAAACGATAATGCCTGCTCTCTAATCCCAAGAACTGCAGGGACCTCTTTGGCGGGACAAGTAGTGGGAGGTGGAATTGTCGTGGACGTCTCCAAGCATTTCACACAGATTCTGGAACTCAACACCGAGGAAGAATATGTATGGGTACAACCCGGAATTGTGCGCGATGAACTTAACCGTACACTGGCTCCTCATGGTTATTTTTTCGCACCGGAAACCTCCACAGCCAACCGGGCCATGATCGGTGGCATGATTGGGAACAATTCGTGCGGGTCCAATTCCGTAGTCTATGGAAGTACCCGAGAGCATTTACTGGAAGTCAAAGCATTCCTGGCAGATGGATCCGAAACGCACTTTAAGGAAAACGATCAACTTTCTGGTTCCGGAGAACTTGAGAAGCGCTTGTATGCGAATGCAAAGGTCATCCTTGAAGATGCGGGAAACGTAAGCAGAATCAAAGCAGACTTTCCCAAACCCAATATCCCCAGAAGAAATACCGGATACGCGTTGGACTTATTGGCCGATATGCAACCCTTCAATCCGGAAGGGAAGCCTTTCAACTTTTGCTCCCTAATTGCCGGGTCTGAAGGAACGCTTGCCTTTGTGACAGCAGCAAAGTTGAGACTTACAAAACTCCCCGGCGCATTTAAACAATTGGTCTGCGTTCATTGTGCCACCATCGATGAGGCCCTCCAAGCCAACCTTGTTGCGTTGAAATATAGTCCACATGCTTGCGAGCTAATGGACAACTACATTTTGGAAGCGACGGCTCGAAATCGGGAGCAACAAGAGAATCGCTTCTTTGTAGAAGGGGAACCAAAAGCCATCCTGGTGATCGAATTGATTCGGGACTCGAGCGATTCGTTGGACTTGGCATCCCTGAATATGATTGCTGAGCTGAGCCAACACAACCTTGGATACGCCTACCCAACCGTGATGGGTGCGGACATCAAAAAAGTGTGGTCTTTACGTAAAGCTGGTCTGGGCTTGTTATCCAACATCCCGGGAGATACCAAACCCGCACCGGTTATCGAAGATACTGCGGTAGATGTCCAGGACCTGCCCGATTACATTGCAGACTTCAATCAAATTTTGCAAAAACACGATCTATACTGTGTGCATTACGCCCATGCCGGGTCCGGGGAGCTGCACCTGCGGCCGTACCTGGATCTAAAAACAGCCAAAGGGCGAAAACTTTTCCGGGTTATCGCGGAAGAAATCGCGGACTTGGTCAAAAAATACGAGGGATCCCTTTCCGGAGAACATGGCGATGGAAGGTTACGAGGAGAGTTTATCCCCAAAATGATTGGAGAAGAAAACTACGCACTGTTGAAATCCATCAAATCTGCCTGGGACCCGAAGAACATCTTTAACCCAGGTAAGATTGTCGACACGGCGCCGATGGATAGCTCCCTTCGCTATGAAGAAAATCAGGAAACACGCACGTTCGATACTCGATTTGATTTTTCAAAGGATCAGGGCATGCTACGAGCAGCGGAGTTGTGCAACGGGTCCGGAGATTGTCGCAAATCCGAATTGACCGGTGGTACAATGTGTCCAAGCTACCAAGCCACACGTGACGAGAAAGATACGACGCGTGCGCGGGCCAACATTCTTCGCGAAGTAATGACCCGATCTGCGCATGATAATCCGTTTGCAGAACCGGAGCTCAAAGAGGTGCTTGACCTCTGCTTGTCTTGCAAGGGTTGCAAAAAGGAGTGCCCTTCCAATGTAGACATGGGCAAGCTGAAGGCGGAGTGGCAATACCAATCGTACAAAAGCAATCCTGCCTCTTTTCGCACCAAGCTGATTGCCAACTACACCAAGAGTATTGAGAAGTTTGAAGCCATTCCATGGGCATACAACCTTACCCGAAATCTCGCAAAACCCGTCTTAGGATTTGCCAAAGAGCGCTCGATCCCGAAGATGAGTCCCATCACGTTGCGTACTTGGTTTGATAAGAAATTCAAGTCTCTACATCGAGGCAAGAAAAAAAGCGTCTATTTCTTTTTTGACGAGTTTACCAACTATCTGGACGTTGAAATTGGAAAGAAAGCGATCATGCTTTTAGATCGCCTGGGTTATCAGGTGCTTGCAGCTCCTCACCTGCCAAGCGGGCGGGCCTACTTGTCGAAAGGCTTCCTCGACGAAGCCCGAAACTATGCCAGTCAAAATGTAGCGGTATTCTCCACGCTCCTTCATGAGGACACACCGCTCGTAGGCATTGAACCTTCCGCCATTCTGACGTTTCGTGATGAATATCCTGATTTATTGCGTGAAGAAATGCAAGAGACTGCCCTCCAGATTTCCAGCTTCACGCTTACCATGGAGGAGTTCTTGGCGAAAGAACTGAAGGAGGGTCAATTACAGCCGGAAGACTTTTCGCAATCCAAAAAGAAAATCCTGGTCCATGGTCACTGCCACCAAAAGGCGCTTTCTTCTTTGGTCCCAACGAAAAAGATCTTGAAGGCCGCCGGGCACGATGTTCAACTGATCCCAAGTGGATGCTGTGGTATGGCCGGTTCATTTGGTTACGAGCAAGAACACTACGAAGTATC